>JADFNE010000012.1 GCA_022563535.1 Myxococcales bacterium | reverse complement strand
GTGGGCTTTGGGATGAGGCTCGGGGGGTCTGGAGCGGCTGAAGTTGGCTGCCATTTGGGCGGATAGGGAAAAGAGCGGTCTGGCTGTGCGGGAGGACTGGGCTTCGACCGGGAGGGCTCGGTGGGGGGCTGTTCTTAGCCAGGGATTAAAGCGAGGTCGACCAGGCCCCTTCTGCGCCAGCCGGTACTGAGGAGCCAGCTCACCGCCCTGGCAACTCCAACGTCTTCCTGGGTCGCTGCCTTCACTCGTAAGCTCTCGGGGCCTGGATGCCAGCCGTCGAACTGGCTGCCCGAGGAGGCCTCATCGATCTTCACCGGCGGCGCATGGCCGTTTCGCTGTTTGAAGTGCTTTCTAATATTTAAAAGTACATGGCGAAGCGCATTGCGCACCTGCGTGGGCGAGGTGAGGAGCTGAACGTGATAGCGGCCTGCGATCACCTGGCCCATTGAATACGCCGCACGACCATAGCCCTTATCAACCCAATAATGCGTCAGATAAACAACATAAATACCATCCACAGCTCGTTAACTTTAATCCACCCGCTGTTCGCACCACCACCACGCCCCGCAATAACTCCCATCTCCATACCCACCCTTTCCCTCATTACCCAACGGCCACCCAACCCAGGTACAGCAAGAACCCCCAAGGCTCATCCCTAAAGTCCTGCAACACGCTCCATTCAAATCTTGGCATCAAACCAACCCGCGTTTTTCTCCCAGCCCAACTCCTTTCGGCTTCAGTAGCTCTTTTGAGAGGTTGATCAGCGCTGCTGCCGTTCGCTCGGGATCGTGTCGTACCAGGGAATCGGCGGCCATGATGTCTTTGCGCCAGATCACCTCGACTCCGAGGTCGCGTATCCGATGGATGTCCAGTTCGACCGGCTTGGCCAGTTGTGTGCCGTAATGGTTGACCAGGTGCTTGGGGACTGAACCGTCGTGGAGTAGGACTGCGTCTGGGAGGCGTCCGGCATAGCGCTCGAATTCGGCGATGTGTCGTGAAGCGGAGTAGTCGTCGGTTTCGCCGTGTTTGGTCATCAAGTTGACGACGTAGATCATGGGGGCCTTTGCTTTCTGGATTGCTTCTGAGATTCCATCGACCAACAGGTTGGGAATGCTCGAGGTGAAGAGATCTCCCGGAGCAATCACCAGTATGTCTGCTCGAGCGATCGCATCGAGTGCGTCTGGATTTGCCGTTGCCTTGGGAGCGAGGAACACGCGCTTTATTTTGCGCGCCGTGTCATGGTCCGGCAGAGCGGGGTTGGCGCTGCCCCGTACGTCGATGTTTCCTTCACCTTCGATGATCTCACCGTCGTCGAGTTCGGCATTGAGATGAGAGTGATCCCAGGTGACCGGAATCACCCGCCCTTTGATCTTGAGAATCCGTGCGATTGATTCGATCGCCTTTCGCTCGGAACCCGACGTCTTGGTGAGAGCGAGGAAGAACAGGTTTCCGAGGTTGTGGCCCGCCAAGGGCGGTTCTTCGAAGCGATAGGAGAAGACGTCGCGCAGAATTTCGGATTCGTCGGAGAGCGCGATCAGGCATCGACGCAGATCACCGGGTGGCAGCACGCCATAGGCGTCCCGCAACACGCCGGAGTCCCCTCCAGAGTCCATCATCGTGACGATCGAAGACAGTTCGACCGGGTGGTTCCGCAGGCCGCTCAAAATTGAGAAGCTTCCGGTGCCACCGCCTATGACGACAAGAGATTTTCCCATCAACACTGTCACTCAACGGTCGCCCGCGAGAATTGCTTCGCGAATTGGGCGCATCTCGTATCCAAGACACGCTCACGCCGCGCCCTTCAGTGCTGTCATGAATCGGGAAGGACCGCGCAAGTCTTGAGCCAGGAGCCTGGGTGGCAGAAGGCGTGCGTCTTCTGCCACCCAGGCTGCTGGTGAGCTGAAATTGCAGACGGTTTTACAGACGGACGGTACGGAGCGCCTTGCCGATTTTTTTTCGCCCGCCGTTGATGTCGCGCAGGATTTCCATGGTCGCCACGGCGACTTCGGATCCCACGACTTCGGGGTCTTCCCGGTGTAGCTCATCCATGTCGACCCACTGCGCGTAGATGTGGCGCGTGCGGTCGGTGATGATGCCGCACTTGAGCAAGGTCTTGATCAATACCCGGAAGATGTCCGTGCTCTCGGTCATTCTGTCGCGACGAGTCTCGTCTGTGAACGCTTCCATGACGGCGCTGCGAACCCACTTCCAGTCGAGACCGAACTCGGCATAAATCTCCTGCTTCTGCTCTGCGTTGATCAGATTGAAGAGGAGATGCTGGAAACATTCCGCGGCCCAGTTCTCGACAATTTCATGCTCTTGCTCAGTCAGGTTGGGGATGGTCTTGTCCGCCCAGATCTTCCCGAACTTGTGATGGAACGCTTCGTCGGTCATGACGAACTGGACCAGACGCTGCAGCAGGGGATCGTTGGTGTTGCCGTTGATGGTTGCGAACGCGCCCATCGCGAGCCCCTCGATCAACATCTGCATGCCAATCAATTTTTTGTAGACCTGCTGGGAAACCACGATCTCGCTCAGCAAGTTCCGCAGCGTCGGGCCGGGGGACAGGGGCGTGCCCCATCGGCATTGGATATAGCGGGCGAAGCCGGTGACGTGACGCGCTTCTTCTCGCGTCTGGTTCGCCGCGTATTCCTGGGCGCCCGGGTCCTTGAGGATCATTGTGAGGCTCGCGGAAAGGGAGAGTGCTCCTTGCTCGCCGTGCAAAATACTCGAGAGCTGGAAGCGAGTGTTTTGGTTGGCGAGTGCAATCTGCTGGCCCTCGTCGAGGCGTCCGGCGACTTCGCTCTGCAGTTCGATGCAGAAATCCCGCGGCATGATCGTATCCGCGGTCTGGTCAAAGGGTTGGTTGAAGTCGATGTAGCGCGGGTCCAATGGATCCCAGAAGTGATCAACCGTTGCGGAAATGATCTCGTCGAAATCTGTCGAGCGCGAGCCGTAGCGATCGTTTTCGATCATTCCGGCAAAGTCGTCCCGGTCGAGGGTGTTGTAAATCGGGTGATGTGTGAGTTGTTCAGACATTGGGTTAGGCCTTTGGGTTTGGCGCTTGGTTTAAATTGGATGGGTCCCCGAGAGTTGAATTCGGGTCAAACTTTCGATCAGCACATTGCGCGAGACCCGCGTCGGATCCTCGCTCCACCAGGAGAGCACCTGGGCCCACATCCCGACGACGGCCTGGCCCAGTACGGCGGCGTCGACATCGCTGGGTACGACTCCAGCGGCCATCAATTCCCGTCGACCTTCGGCAACGGTAGAAGCCAGCAGGCTGAGGACGTCTGATCCGACTGCCGCTGCGTCCGTATCGGCGCTGAACAGAATGCGAATCATCTCACGGTTTTCTTCGGCAAATCCCACCATCGCTTCAGCCTGCGCCGTGACGAAACCCTGCATGTCTAGCGTCCGCTTCAAGTCGTCGAGGTAGGGAAGGGCGGCGTTGTCCATTCGCTCGATGAGTTCGGAGACCGAGCCGTCCACGATTTCGCGGAAGACCTCGCGCTTGTTCTTGAAATGGAGATAGAACGTTCCAGAAGCGACCTCGGCCCGGTGGGCGATGTCGTGGGTCGTCACGCCGTGAAGGCCGTGCTTGGCGAACAGCAGGCGCCCGCTTTCCAGCAGTCGGGCCCGGGTGGCCTGACGACTGCGCGCCGCGGCGGATGCCCGCGGCGGCTGGGTCGCCGCGTCTGGATTTTCTTGACTGACAGACATGTCAGTTGGTGACAATAGCGTCAAGTCCCGGGTTTGAGCAAGGGGCAAACAAGAGAAAGCCCGAATTCGGGTCATTTGGGTCGCCGCGCGGTACTGTGGTCGCACTGGCGCGCTTTTGGGGGAACGGGCTCATGGACGATTCGATCAAGTCGATCTTGGCGCGAGATGCGGCGGGCGGCACGGTCGTGATCCGCGGCTGGCTGCGCACGGTCCGACACTCAAAAAACGTGTCATTTCTGGAAGTTACGGACGGATCTTGTTTTTCGGGCCTGCAGGCGGTGGCCAGTCCCGAGTTGGCCGAGTACGAGAGCTGCGTGCGCAGCCTCGGCACCGGCTGCTCTGTTGAGATCGAAGGCGAGCTGGTCGAATCCCAGGGCAAGGGCCAGCGCTACGAGATTCACGCCGAGAAGGTCGAGTTGGTGGGGTCGGTCGAAGACGACTATCCGCTCCAGAAGAAGCGCCACAGCCTGGAGTTTCTCCGCACCCTGGGTCATCTCCGCACCCGCACCAACACCCTCGGTGCGGTATTGCGAGTTCGCAACGCGGCGACGATGGCAATCCACGACTTCTTCCAGCGCCGCGGCTTCATCAATTTGCACTCGCCCATCATTACCCTCTCCGATGCCGAGGGTGCTGGCGAGATGTTTCGCGTCACCACCCTCGACCCCAAAAATCCGCCGCGCGACGAAGCTGGCGAGGTCGATTTCAGCAAGGATTTCTTCGGCAGCGAGGCGCATCTCACCGTTTCGGGCCAACTCGAAGCCGAGATTGCGGTCCTTTCGCATTCGAAGGTCTACACCTTTGGTCCGACCTTTCGTTCAGAAAATTCGAACACCGCTCGGCATCTCGCAGAGTTTTGGATGGTCGAACCCGAAGTGGCGTTCTGCGACCTGGCCGGGCTCGCCGATCTGGCGGAATCGTTCTTGAAGTCCGTGTTCCGCGATGTGATGTCCGCTTGTCCGGACGACTTCGAGTTCTTCGACAAACGCATCGCACCCGGGATCGTCGCGAATCTCGAATCCATCATCGACAGTCCCTTTGAGCATATCCCCTACACCGAGGCGATCTCGATTCTCGAAAATTCGAGCAAGAAATTCGAGTTTCCCGTCCAGTGGGGCATCGATCTACAGAGTGAACACGAGCGTTTTCTCGCCGAAGAGCATGTCGAGCGCCCGGTGATCGTCACCGACTATCCGGCGCAAATCAAAGCGTTCTACATGTACATGAACGACGATGGCAAGACAGTGCGCGCACTGGATGTGCTGGTTCCCGGCGTTGGAGAGATCATCGGAGGCTCTCAGCGCGAGCATCGGCACGACAAGCTGCTCCAGCGCATTCGCGACCTCGAACTGCCCGAGAAAGAATATTGGTGGTACCTCGATCTTCGCCGCCACGGGACCGTACCCCACGCGGGCTTTGGCCTGGGGTTCGAGCGAGTTGTTCAATTCATGACCGGAATGGCGAACATTCGCGATATCAGTCCATTCCCGCGCATGCCGGGTAACGCGAACTTCTAGCTCGGATTACGCGGCACAGACGAAGTCGCGTCCTTCCACATAGTTCAACTTCGAAAGCGCCTGTCGAATTTCTCGCCGCGGGCCCGCGCCGGCGACCGAAACGACGAGAGGGCAGACGCCGAGTGATCCCAGATCATCTGGATGAATGACCTTGGCGCCGAGGATCTGCTGTCCGATCCGCCGCGGATGCAGCTCTACGATATGGTTTGGAGTGAGGCCCAGTTTCGCGAGCGCCCTCGCGAGCATTCGTCCCGTACTTCCGTAGCCCCAGAGAATGTATTGGTCGCGTCCGCGAAGCAGTGTGCGCGAAAGGTGCAGCGCCTTGCAGTCGACGAAACGCTCGAGGGCGTAGTGTGGACTCGAGCGCGAAAGACGAGCTTCGTGGTCGCGCCAGGCCAACAACCGCCGGGGAACGACCGCGAGGGATTCACCCGCGGCGAGCAATCGCAGCAGCAGGTCGTAGTCTTCGGGCCAGCCCATGTCCCGGTAGCGATGGGCCCGAAGCACATGGCTCCGAATCGCCAGGGTCGGGTGGGCGATGGGGCACTCGACATAGGCTTCGCGCGCGACATCGTCAGCACTCGAAATCGAATTGAGCCAGGCTTCATAGCCGCCGCGACCCTTTCGCGTCTGCTTCGACTCGCCGGGCAGCGCGCGCTCTTCGGCCGCAGCCTCGCCTGCGTTTGCAACCCCGCGAGGAAAGATCCGCACGTGGCATCCCACCCCAGCGAGCTGTGGCTCGGCGTTCAGCGCTTCGAGTTGCGCCGCGAGCCGGTCCCGGTGCATCCAGTCGTCCGCGTCCATGCGCGCCACAATGGGCGCGCGACATCGGTCGAGTCCGAGGTTCAAGCTCTCGACGAGTCCTCGATGGTCGGATTCGATGTACTCGATGCGAGCGTCTCGCGCTGCGAAACTTCGAGCCAGTTCGAGGGACCGATCGGTCGAGCCGTCGTCGACGAGAACACACTGCCAGGAGCGCATGCGCTGGCGAAGCAGACTGCGCAAACAGGTCTCGAGGGTTTGCTCGGCGTTGTACACAGGAAGCAGGACCGAAACTTCGGGGGTCATGTGTCTTGCCTCTGTCTTGTCTCAGTCGGCGTAAATCGGACTCGACCAGGCGAGCCCTCCATTGCGCAGGATGACGCGCACATAGTGATACTCGCCCGGTGCGAGTCGGGGAATTTCTCGCTCGTGCGACCAGTCGAGTTGCCCTCCGACGTCGATCTTTGAAGTGATGCCGGTACGGATGATGTCGACTTGGGAAATTGGACCGTGGCCGATCACGCGAATGCGCAGGGTCTGGGTTTCTGCGCCGGATCCCGCCGCGAGGGTGCTGCCCATCGGCTGCCCATCGATCGAAACCTGAAGCCAGATCCGCGAACCGTTGGTCGCATAGGTTCTGCGCGCGCGCATGGCTTCGAGAACGCCCTTGCGACTCAATTCTTCCGTGAAGATCGCTGCGAGTCCACCACTTTCCGGGCTGGCGATATGCGCGTTGCCCGGGTGTCCGTCGTGGCTGTCGCCGCTGCCGATGAAACCGAGCCGGTAACCCATGCCGAGCACGTCGCGCACGTAATTGCCGGGCACCGGGTCGTAGATTCCTCCCGGCGAGTCATCGGCTTCGCTGCTGCCGTGAACCGAAACGATTTCGGTAATCGGCTCGAGAATGGGATCCGGGGGATACGCCCAGTTGGTCGCGACGGGGCCTCCCGCGGAGTGATGAGCAAAGGTCAGCGCCGCCTGGCCGCGCAGCGCGTCCCACAGCTGTGCGGGTGTTTCGTACCGGGGGTCCATGGTGCTGTACACCTCGCCCCGATCTTCAAAGTAGATAACGTGCCGGTGGCCATGGATCCAGCTAGTCCACTCATATCCCAGCAAGGTGATGAAGATTCCAGGTTGGTGATGGGCTTTGACGGAGTCGCGAATGAGTTGCCACATCCACGGATGCGCATCGAGGAACTGGACGCCCCAGTGATCGTGGTCAGTGAGCGAAACAATGTCGAGTCCGGCAATTTCTCGCGCGTAAGTGAAATAGTCGTCGGGGGTTCCGGTTCCGTCAGAGAGCTGTGAGTGTCCGTGGAGGTCGGCCCAGCGCACGTGGGGGATGCCGGACTCGACCAGCATCGGGTTCGCCATTGCGAAGAGCGTTTCGCTTTCTGGGGCACCGCTCGCCCGTGCTCGAGCTTCGATGCGGTAGACACCCGCGCGTTTGGCTACACCGGAAATCGTTTTTCGCCCCGCATCCGAAGCCGCGAATGTCACGGTCGTCGGGAGGTCGATTTCAGCTGGCACCTGCAACTCGACGAGGCCGTCGAAGGGGACACCCGCGCTGCCTCGGTCATCGACAATCGAAATGAACGCATCAAATGACTCGCCCGGGTGCAGGCTCGTGGGCATGACGACCAACAACTGATCGGCCGGCCCTGGCGCGATGTCGACGCGCGGCGGGTTGTCCAGGAACTTGCGGACGCCATCGCCGTCTCCGTCCACCGCGAACCAGAGCTGGGCACCTCGTTCGGCATACCCGTCGCCCCTCGCGCCGAGTGGACCGGCGCCGTATGTGATCTCGATCCGCTCCCCGGCTTCGAGCTTGCGGCCCCGGATGACGATCGCCAGTAGTGGGGATCCGTACCAGTCCAGTTCGAGTTCGACGCCCGGAGCGTCAGTCCGAGCTTCGGTATACCCGGGTTCGTTCGGGTCCAGGTTCTGTGGTGAGTCCCATTCCCAGAACGACGACACCTGAAAGTGAAGCTGTCCTCCCACTTCGATTCCCAGCGGTCCCGCTTCGTAGACCATCTCGAAGCGTCCGAACTGACCCGCTTGCAACGGACCCGCGCTTCCGTCTGCGCGCCGATACGAAGCCATCCATGCCTTGCCGCCACCGTCCGACGGATGTCGAATCGCCGCGAGATCCTCGCGCAGCATTTGATCGGTTTCGAAATGGGCGCTCGGGGAGAAGCCGAACTCATCCCGCAGACCGGTGGGTGGACGGGGTGGAGCCGCGCGTTCCTCGGAATCATCGATGAGAACCGAAGCGTCGGATGGATGCAGTGCTTGGGGTTCTCTTTCAGGTTCACCCGAACAGGCAACACCCAAAAGAGAGAGGGCAATTGCCAAGCACCCAATTCGTGTGACAGCCCTGCAGGGCCCTTGCATGTGGGCCGCCCCACGAGAATGACCTCTCGTACGCTCGCCCGGGCTCGCAGTCATCCGGTCAGGATTAGCACAGAACCCGGTTTTCGCTTTAGCCACATGTCCGTTTTTCCGCTTAACCCGATGAGGCTTGGCGCGCGACTTGCTCTCGCGTGCTGAACCAATACTGTGATTGTTCCGTCGCACTTCACGTGACACGATACCGGTGAGAAATAGACATATGTTTGTGCTGGTTACTCAAGCGGACGGATCTGCCCGAAGATTCAGCTGGATCACCTACGCCATCGTGGCGGGTCTGATTGCCTTCTATGTACAACAACAGGGAGCACAACAGGCCGCGTCCGTGTCCGCGGAACAGAGTCGACAAGAAGTTCTCGCATACCTGGACGAGAATGAATTCCTGGAAGTCGATGAACGCTTTGGCAGTGTAGTTCCCCTCCGCTCCGTCGCGTCGCGTCGCGAGGCCTTTTTTAAAGAGCGCAGGGAGCAGGGCCTCGCGCTGATGTCTGAACATCTGATGCGCCGCAGTCAACGCGAGTTCGACAAATTGCTCGAACAGGCACTTTTTGACATCCAACTTCTTCCGAAATGGAGGCTGGGCATTCGCTCCAAGGATGCGCCAAGCGCCAATTGGATCATGCATTTTGCCGTGCACGAAACTCAACTGGCGCTGATTCTCTCGATCGTGTGGCTGCTCATTCTCGGCATCGCCCTCGAAGATGCCTGGGGTCCGATGCTGTTCGGATGCCTTGCGTCCGCCGGAGTGCTGACGACGGCCTTTGCGAGCGGGTACTTCGACTACCTTGGCGCCACCGGAATGCCGTGGATCGGCACGAGCGGACTGATCGCAACGCTGATGGGCGCGTACTTCGTTCGTTCGTCGCCATCGGCGGGAGCGCCCCGCGCATTCGGGATGATCCCGATGCCGAGTTGGCTGCTGCTTCCGGTTTGGCTGACGGTCGAATACGCCGTGAATCGTGGGGTGTCATCCCCGCTCGAGATCGTCAACGCCACGGCCGGCGTTCACGGCGCGGGTCTCGCTCTCGGAGCCTTTGTGAGTGCGGTGTTGATGGTGCTGAAGGTCGAAGACAAGTCGATCGATCGAGAGCAGGAAACAAAGGAGTTGGTCGACAATCGTGTGCTCGAGAAAGCCATGCTCGCAAGAGAGGCCGGGAAGGTCGAGCAAGCCTTTGAACTGCTGCGCAAAGAGTATCGTCGGTCGCCGGAGGATCGCGATGTAGCCCTGGCCCTTTGGGATGTCTCTACTCAGCTCGGCAAGGCATCTCGCGTGGTCGAAGCAATGATGTTTGTGGTCGAGAACGATCTGCAGACCGGGAACTCGCAGCAGGCGATCTTGAACTGGTTCGCGATGACCGAAGAAGTCACGAAATTGACCTCGCATCCCCAACTGTTCGTGCGGATCGGCGAAGCGCTGCTCGACGCAGGTCATGCAGAAGAGGCAATTGCCGCGATGACCCGAGCCATTTCGGGGACCAAGCCATTGACCACCGCCATGGCCCAGCGAATCGTTCGAATCGCTCGTGATCTCGATCCGGAGTTGACCCGCCGCGCGGCGGAAATCGCGCTGGAAGACGGGCAGCTGGGAGTGGTCGAACGGGCAGATCTCGACAAGCTGAGTGACAAGCTCTTGCCGGACACGACGCCTCATCAAAGCGATGCGCCGCCAAAGGCAGCTCCTCACTCCAGCGTGGACGCCAACGCCGAAACAAACTTCGAGTTGGGCGATCCCGCCGAGCGGAACTCCGATCGCTACGAAAACGACGACGCCATTTCCAGCCTCGATCCCCAGGCACTCAGTATCGACGAGCTCGAGGAAGAACTCGCAGCGGGACCCGGTGACATCGAGTCCCAGGAAAAGTGGAACCATCCGGGGCAGATCGAGGATCTCAGCGACGAGTTGGCCGGAGCCTTCGACGAACTCGACGCTGCCGACCTCGCAGAGGCTGCGTTGGAAGCGGGAATCCTCGACGACACGGTCACCGTCGTAAACATTTCGCGTCCAAACCAAGATAGCGAGACCACCATCACCGAAGTAGATCTGCCATCCAGTGACGGCGACGAGACGACGACCGCCGTCAACATCGAGCCCGCAATGCGAAGCCTGAAAATTCGCAGCGCCGTCCCACTCGCACTCGAGGCCGAGGCAATCGTGATCGAAGTGGACGGTGGCAACAAGACCCGACTACCGTACGAGCGGATCGAGGCATTGGCCGCAGCGGCGATTCAGGGTCTCGGCGAAAAGCCCGTCGTTTTGATCGATCTGATCGTCAACTGGCAGGCCGCGGGCGAACCCATGAAGGTCATCCGGATGCGCAGCGATCGGTTCGATCCGGCACAGCTCACCGAGGGCGCAGCGAATCAGTTGGAGGCTTTCCGGACCTTGCTTGCAAACCTGCTTCGATTCAGCAACGCGGCCCCGCTGCCCAATTTCAACGCGGCGACGGGAGCGCCCTTCCAAGTCTTTGCGGGGCTCGAGCAGTACCACCTCGAGGTCCTCGGTGGGACCGAGGATCCAGACGCTTAGACCCCGGCCCCAACAGCAGGATTACGCTGCTTCGCAGTGCTTCCTTAGCGGACGGTTAGCGAAGCGTGATCTTCCCGCCGGGGGGTACGCTCAACCCGCCTGATCCCTGGCCGGGAACCACGATGCGGGAAGCTTCCTGGCGTTGCATTTCCTTGGCTTCATCGATCATCCGCTCGACTGCGGCGTTGATCGCCACTGGAAATTTCTCGAACGCCTCTTTGATGTCAGCTGCTTCGATGGGTGTCTGGATTGGCAGCGGGCCCCGGGCGGACATCAGCTGGGTTTCGCCAATGAAGATTACAGGTCGCGAATCGTCTTGCGTGCCGTCGGGTTTCACCGGGGTGAGTCGGCGAATTTGAGCGATTTTGAGATCCGTAAACGACTCTTCCCGGTATAGGTTGTCTAGTTCGGGGTTCATTTCGGCAACCAGATTCGGCTGTTCCGACATGGGGCATTCCTTTCGTTTCAATTGGGCACGCGCTTCGGGCGCCGAACCTTATCACGGATTGACCCAAAAGCCGCAGGCTACACGGGGATCAGATTCGGGAAGATGCGAGTAAGGATTGCGCACTTCGCACGAGTCCGACACGGGCAATCGGGAGCCTTGGGTCGGGTTCCAGGGGAGCAACCCCGGGGCACGCGCCCATTTTCTGGGCCTCTGTCGCGATTTTCAGCGGTCTAGTGCGTGCCTAGACGGTGTCCCCAGATGTAGCGCGCGGGGTCGGTGACCATGATCTTGAACGGCTTTCCGATCTCGGTCGGCCGGGTGAGCAGCGTAATCGGCAGCACCGGGACGAGGAAAAGGACGCTGCTGAACACCAGCGAAACCAAACCGATGGGACGCAAAATCAGCAGGTCGACCATGACCGGCGAGGTCGCGGCATGGGCTTCCGTGCCGGATGAATTGATGAAACTCTCATCGGCGCCCGCTGAGAGCGGGAGGGTAATGCCTGCCAAAAGAGCAACGAGACAAAATGCGACGGTAAACCGACGAGCTTGATTGAGCATTCGCTTTCCCCTGTAGGGTGATTCCAGATGCGTTATGGGCACCGAAACCAATTAATCGGTGGGGCGCCGATCCAACTGAAGCCAATTGACAGTCTACCCGTCCGCCTCTGGGGCGATCACCCGACAGGGCGAACGGCGAAAGCTACCGGGTCCCTGTAATGATACATGGCCGCGCCCAGCGATTTTCGCGCCAGACTGAACTGGCTGAAGCTGGGTGCGAATTGCGCCGATAGAACGGGCACGCTGTTCGCTCAACCAGTATCGGGCATCCTCATGAGTTCGAACTCGCATATTTTCGTCGGCCGTCAGCCGATCCTCGACCGCGATCAAAAGCTGGTGGCCTATGAACTCCTGTTTCGCGGATCTGCAAACGCGCGCACAGCCGAGTTTTCGGAGCAGGGAGCCGCATCCCTCCGAGTGATCGTGAATACTTTCATGACCATGGGGCTCGATCGCGTGCTTGGGAACTCGCTGGGTTTCTTCAACGTGGTGGGGCCGATGATCATGAGCGATCTGATCGAAGCGCTGCCCAAGGATCGGGTGGTGATCGAAGTTCTCGAGAACGTGGTGGTCGAGGACAAGCTGCGAGATCGGTGCGCCGAACTACAAAGGCAAGGATTCGTTCTGGCCCTCGATGATTGGGTCCAGAAAGACCCGCGAGAGGAGTTCCTGTCTCTCGTGGATTACGTAAAAGTTGATCTTCCCGGGATTCCACGCAACCGCTGGGCGAGCGTCGTGCGAAGTCTGCGCAGACACAATGTGAAGTTGCTTGCCGAGAAGGTCGAAACCCGGGAAGAATTCGACGAATGTCTGAAGTTGGGATTCGATCTCTTCCAGGGTTACTTCTTTGCCGTTCCCCAGGTGCTCGAAAGCGACGCCCTCGACCCGGCACGAGTCGCGGTGCTCGACCTGATTCAGGACTTGATCGCCGACGCAGAAACCAACGTTCTCTGCGAGACCCTCAAGCGAAACGCGAGCCTGAGTGTGAGTCTATTGCGATTGGTGAATTCGGCCGCGATGGGGCTGATGAGCCGAATTGGGCGTGTCGAAGACGCTGTCGTGTATCTAGGCCGTGAAAACCTCAGGCGCTGGCTCTTCATGCTGCTCTACGTCGGGGATAGTGATGAAGGTATGCAGAATCCGCTGCTCCAGACCGCGTCCCACCGGGGTCGGCTGATGGAATTGCTCGCGATCGAACTGATCGAAGAAGGAACGGCTACAGCGCAATCGGAAGCTGCGTTTCTGGTGGGAATGCTCTCGTTGGTCGACGCGCTCCTCGGGCGCCCGGCCGAAGAAATCATCCCGGAGCTACACCTCGAAGACGAGGTCGAGTCCGCGCTATTGAAGGGTGATGGGATCCTCGGACGGCTGCTCGCCCTTGTGCAGCTGATCGAGCGGGCAGACTTCGACTCGGTCGATCACAGCCTCGCCGACCTGGGTCTCGAAATCCCGGCGCTCCAGCGTTGCGAAAACGAGGCATACGCCTGGGTCCACGGTCTGTCTCAGGATAATTCCATCCACCAGCATTAGCGCGAGCCCGCTGACGATTCGGATTGAGTCGTTATTATCGGTCGGTGACTACGTGGATCCTCATCACCTTGGCGATCTTTCTGATCGTGCGTCGGGTGTTCCTCGGCTATTCGGGCACGGCCCGGAAATTCAAGGTGCTGGCGCGAAGGGAAGTCGCCTTGATCTCCTCCACTGCCGAGGTGATGTTTCCGGCTGATGGAGCCATTCCCTTTTCTGGCATCGAAGCCGACCTTCCAGGTTTTGCCGATCGCTTCCTCGCTTCCCTCCCGCCCAACGTGCGTTGGCAGATTCGTGCACTGTTCATGTTGTTCGAGCACGGGACCCTGCTGTTCCCGGGACCGGGGTGGACTGGGATGCGGCGGTTCTCATCGCTGACCCTCGAGCAGCGCGAACTGGTGCTGCAACGCTGGTCTCAGAGTTCGAAGTTCTTCCGTCAGATTTGCTTCACCGCTCTTCGCGCGGTGCTCACGATGGGGTATCTCGGACATCCGGTGGTGATGCGCCATCTGGGGCTGGCGCCCTATGCGATGGAATCGCCCTTGTGTGAGGCGGACCTGCTCTACCCCGCCATTGGGCAGCACCCCGATCAAATTCCCTACAGCGAACAAGATCTAGGCCCGCCGAGCGACGGCACGCCACTGGATATCGAGGGGCCGCTCCATCCCGACTACGCAATCCCAGCACCGGTAGCTACAACTTCATCGACTCACAGATCGACAAATCTGTCCTCGGAGACCATCTCGTGAGTATCGCGACCCATGATCGACATCCGAGCGCCGAGGTTCTTCGGGTCTTTGCCCAGTACGACAGGGATTTCGAAGAGGAAGCGGACGCACTGGTCGTGGGGTCGGGCCCGTGCGGCGCAGTTGTCGCCCATAGCATCGCGGCCGCGGGGCACAGTGTGGTTCTGCTCGAAGAAGGGCCCCCGTTTACGCCTCAGGACTACGAATTTGAGGGCAGTCTCTCGATGGCGCGGACCCTGCGCGAAGCGGGCCTGAGAAGCACGCGGGGCACGATCATGCCCACCATGCAGGCGATCGCGTTGGGCGGCGGGTCGCTCGTCAACTCGGCGATCTGTGTTCGGCCTCCGGCCTTTGTCTTCGACGAATGGTCGAGTCGCTACGACCTCGAGCATACCACTCGCGAATCTCTCGATCCCCATTTCGACGCCGTTGCGGAGTATCTGAAAATCGCACCGACACCGGATAATGTACAAGGACGCCGAAACCTGTTGATGAAGGAAGGCTGCGATGCCCTCGGCTACTCGAGCGAGCCGATCGAGCGCAATGTGCGGGGTTGTCGCGGTTCGGGAGAGTGCTTTACCGGTTGCAGGGCGCGCGCCAAACAGAGTATGGACATCAGCTACATCCCCGATGCGATGCGCCTGGGAGCCAAGGTACTGACGTCGGTGCAGGTGCAAAATGTGTTGAGCGACGGACGTCGAGCGACCGGCGTTTCGGGGCAGGTCGTCGAACCCTTCACGGGTGTGCGGAGTCATCGCTTCAAGGTCAAGGCAAAGGTCGTGGTGCTGGCGGCTGGCTGCATGGCGACTCCAATCCTCTTGCAGCGCAGTGGCAATCTGGCCAATCGATCGGGGCAGGTCGGAAACAACCTGCAGTTTCATCCCGGAGTGGCGATCGCGGGCATTTTTCCGGAAGTCGTCAATCCTCAGTTTGGTGCGACCCAGGGTTACCAGTCGCTCCACTTCTTGCGCGAGGGCTTCAAGCTGGAATCGCTTTGGGCGCCTCCGGCGGTCGCCGCGGTTCGCATGCCGGGCTTTGGCAAGGCACTGCTCGAGCGGTTCAACGATCTGCCGTACCTCGCCAACTGGGATGCGATCGGCAGCACCCATCGTTCGCTCGGAACCGTGCGACCCAAGCGCCGAGGCCTGGAACCAAATTTGCGTTGGCACATGCATCCCGAGGACGTCAAAATTCTCGCCCGCGCATTGTGGGTGATCGCGGAGATATTCTTCGCGGCGGGGGCTCGGAAGATCGTGCCCGGCGTGATCGGTCTCCCCGCAGAGATGCATTCCCTCGACGAAGCGCGACTTCTGCAAACCCATCCCATCCGAGCGCGTGATCTGGTGAGTGCCGGCAACCACGCGTTTTGTACGACGCGCATGCACGGCGATTCCAGTCTCGGGGTGGTGGACGAATTCGGACGCTGTCACGATCTGGACAATCTCTACATCACTGACACTGGAATATTCCCCCGCTGTCCTTCGGTAAACCCCATGTTCACCGGCATGGCGCTGGCCCATCGCGCGGCTGAGCGGATCATCGAATCGCTCTGAGCGCCCGCTCGTCCGCCCCACGGGGCAGGCCTGCTCGAACAGGCGAGAGCCCGGTGTCGGCAATCCATGCTTCATATGTGCGCGGGAACAACCGATTAGAGCATTGACTCGGATTACCCGGTCGTGCGTGGGGAGGGGAAGAAAATGCGGTGGGTCATCTGCGTGACAGTTCTGGTGCTCGCGATGGCGGGTCCTGCCTCGGCAATTCAGAAACCCAATCGTGGCCAGTGCCGACAGATCGGCAAACAACTCGAGCAACACGCGATGATGGTCGAGCGGGCCGTGAGCCGGGGCAACAAGCTCTGGGCCCAGTCGACCCTCAACCACATGGAGAGACTGAGCGCGCGTCGCCAACGCCTGTGCCCTGATCTCTATCCCCAGGGCACCCGCGCAAAGGCGATGGCCGAGATGCGTCGCCTGCTCGCCACTGCGGGTAAGCTCGCGCTCAAGTTCTTTACTTTGGGTGCGATGTAGCCTCGAGATTTTCCCCAGCGGGTCCAATTCCAGTTTCTCACGCTCAACTCGTAGCGCGCGTCGTATTGCGGTGTCAGAGGGTCGTTCTGCGCGGGGAACCGCGACGTGCGATACTCAGAATCGTAACTTCGGGTGGGAGCTTCTGCGGTCGATGCACAATCTGCATTTGAATGATTCTGCGAAGTACTGCGCTGCAGCGATCGTATTCGTTGTCTTCGTTGCGGCACCACCCGGGGCCTCGGCCGGTCGCGGGGCGGACGGGGAGTACGACCAGCGCAAATCGTCGCATTTCATCCTCTATCAAGACGTGGATATAGATCGCACTTCCGGTTTCTATGGTTCGCGACGCTTCGAACAGGAGGTACTCCAAGTGCTCGAGGGCGCCTATCGGAGTCTCGACTCGGCGCTCGGAATGCGGCCTTCGCGAACCATCGAAGTCACGATTCACGATCCCCAGATTTTTCAGCAACGCTTTGCTGGAATGTTTCGCTTTCCGGCCGCGGGATTTTACGGAGGCACGATTCACATTCGCGGAGAAACCTCGGTCAGTGATCGGCTGATACAGGTCCTGCATCACGAACTCGTTCACGCGGCGTTCGACTCGTCGCTTCCAACCACGGTACTTCCGGCGTGGTTCAACGAGGGAGTGGCCGAGTGGTTCGAAGCTCGCGCGGTCGGACGACACAATCTGCTCGATTGGCAAACGCGAGTGTTGGCCGAAAGGCTTCGGGCTGGGCAATTGTTCGCGTTGTCGGATCTGAGCTCCGCCAACCTCGGAGCGCTTGGGCCCCAGGCTGCATCTCTGGCTTACCTCGAATCCTACGGATTCGTCGATTTCCTTGCGCAATTGCGCGGTGAGCGCCGGCTGCGCGATTTGTGCCGGCGGCTCATCCGAACCGGCGATCTCAACGATTCGCTGCGCCGAATCTTCCGCAGTGATCTCGCCGCCCTGGAGGCATCATTCTTCGATGCGCTGCGCGGTACGGCATATTGATCCGCGGCGTTGCATTCTCTAGTTTGCGGCGCGTGTCGACTCTCATTCATGTGCTTGTGCTCCTCGGGTTCGCGATCGCCGTCAACGTCGTCGCTCCAGACGCCGCCCGGGCGCGTCCCGCAGCGCCGGTTGGCGTCTACAACGCGCCCGTGAGCAAGGGGCAGTGGAAGCTTTCCTATAGGTATCAGCGCATCCACGGTAGGGGCCTGCGCAATGCTGCAGACAAAGAGTCCGGCACCACTCAAATTCCCTTCGAGATGGATACGGACATCCACACCATTCGTGTCGCTCACGCGCCCTTCGAGCGCCTGACTCTCGTGCTGCGGCTGCCGCTCGTGAGTCATCAAATGCGGCAGCGCGATGCTGACAACGCCAATATGGCGTACAACACGCACTCGTTCGGCGTAGGCGATCTCGAAATCGTGGGTTTGGTTCCCTTCATGAAAAAGGGCAACGAGATCCTCGACGTTCATCTGGGACTACGCCTGCCGACAGCTCGAGTCAACAACAAGGGGAAGCTGAACTCCACAGGCTCTAGGGGGCAGTTGCCGGTTTGGATGCAAAGCGGAAGCGGCACAACCAGCATCCTCGCCGGAATAGATTATCAAGGGTACTGGCATGGGCTCGGGTGGGGAGTCAACGGAGCGGGAGCGGTCGGGTTTGGCGAGAACCATCGCGGCTATCGGCTCGGCAATACCTCGGCGTTCAGCGGTTGGCTGTCGCACGACGTGACGAGTTGGCTCAGCGGTTCACTTCGACTTGCATACAATCATTCGTATCGAATGCGCCAGCGCCGTTTTTCGGGGCCCGCGAATCACGTGGCCTCGTACGGGCGCTCTACCGGCGGCGTTCGCCTGGCGCTGGCACCCGGGCTCAGTATCGATGTGCCGGGGCTCAGCGGGCAGCGGTTGTCGATCGAAGCTTCGTGGCTGGTCTATCAATCGCTTCGCGGCGCTCAGATCGATCGCGATTGGAAATTGAGCACTGGCTGGGAGTGGATCTTCTAAGTTCGAGAACGCTACGAAGGGGTTCACATGTCTTCGAAATCGGATCGACTGGCATTCCTCTGCCTGGGAACCATGGGATATCCGATGGCGGGTCACCTGGCCCGTGCGGGGCATCGCGTACGCGTCTACAACCGCACCCCAGCGACGACGGCGAGGTGGCTCGAGGAGTTCGCGGCGCATGCGCCCGAGTCTGCCGAAACTCCGGCCGAAGCCGTGCGGGGAGCCGACGCCGTATTCGTCTGCGCCGGCAATGATGACGATCTGCGCGAAGTCATCCTCGCACCCGATGCTGCGCTCTCGTCGATGCAACCCGGAGCCTGCCTGGTCGACCACACCACGGCTTCGCCCGCTCTCGCGAGGGAGATCTTTGCCAGGGCCAAGGAAATCGGCGTCGACTTTCTGGACGCTCCCATCTCGGGAGGCCAGGCCGGGGCGCAGAGCGGGGCGCTCACGATCATGGTCGGGGGAGAAGATGAGGTCTATCGACGCGCCATTCCCTGGCTCGGCTGTTACGGGAAGATGCATCTTCTCATGGGACCGTCGGGGGCGGGACAGCTCACCAAGGCCGTCAATCAGATCTGCATTGCCGGGCTGATTCAAGGCCTGTCCGAGGGTTTGAATTTTGCGCGCCGGGCCGGTCTGGATGCGGAGCGCGTGGTCGAAGTAATCTCCAAGGGGGCGGCCCAATCGTGGCAGATGGAGAACCGCTTCAAGACGATGTTGGATGGCAAGTACGATTTTGGGTTCGCCGTCGACTGGATGTTGAAAGATCTCGCAATCGCCTTCGCGGTCGCCGAGGAAATCCAAGCTCCCCTGCCCATCACCGAAGCCGTCGATGAACTCTATGCAGAAGTAAAGGCTCGCGGCGGCGGACGACTCGACACCTCGAGCCTGATGACGCTGCTCGACTAGCCGGGGCTATGGAGGCGCTTTGGTCGCCAAAACGAAACGGAAGCCAGCCCGTCTGCGGCTTGGAATCTTGTGTTGGTTGTGCCTTGGATGGCTGGCCTCACCGAGTTCTGCGTATGCGTTCGAGCCCGGAGCTCAAATCGAAGCTGCAAAGCATCGGGCGCAGGCCAGGGAACAAAGTGCCATGGGCTGGCGGCTCGCCATTGCAACCTCCGCGCTGATCTTGGTCGCAGTTCCGCTGCTCTCGAGAAGATCGACGAGAAAATTGTCGAAGCAGTCCGAATCCGACGATCCTGATTTTGGGACCTCCGCTGCAACGATCGCGGTGGATTCGCGAATTGAAAGGGTGCGAGTCGGACTGCTGATGCTGCTCGCCGTCGCATCTCTCGCCTCTTACTATGGTTTATTTCAACCCAGGTACGGCGCCGGATTCAAGGACACAGACGTCTACCACTACTACATGGCGTCCAAGTATTTTTCGGAAGTCGGCTACTTCGACCTCTATCACTGCACGGTTCTCGCGCTGACCGATTCGGGAGTCGAATCGCGTTTCGCGCTGCCGGAGGTGCGAGATCAGCGCACCCTGCACATCCACACCCCAGAGACCGCGCTCGCCGCCGCGCTTCAGTGCCGCAAGCAGTTTTCCGGTGACCGCTGGCTTGAATTCGCCGACGACGTTGCATGGTTCGATGGGAAGTTCAGAGCCGACCAATGGCGACTTCTCTTGCGCGACCACGGCTACAACCCGAGTCCGGTCTGGAACGCGATCGGCGGTGCCATCACATCCCGGGTGCCATTGCGCTCGGCGGCCTTCCGGTGGTTGATCAATTTCGATCGTGTGCTGATGCTCGGAGTCTTTGGTCTGATCGTCTGGGCCTTCGGCGTCGAGGTGGCGGCCTTGTCGGCGATCGTCTGGGGTACTGGCCAGCACTGGAGCCATTCTTGGATCGGTGATTCGCTACTTCGCAATCTCTGGCTGTTTGCAGTCATCGCGGGACTCTGTTCCTTGAAGAAGGGGAAAGAGTTTCTGGCTGGCGCGTTCTTGTCCCTCGCGTCGCTATTGCGCGTGTTTCCGGCGATCTTCGTGCTCGGCTTTGCCGTGCACTGCGGGTCCCGGATGCGCCGCAACCTCGACGTAGGCTGGCGCCCCGGTGCACTGCGCTTTGCTCTGGGCGCGACAAGCGTGGGACTGCTGCTGTTGCTCTTTGCGGCGCTGTCTTCGGAATGGGGAGCAACCGCGTACCTCGAGTTTTATGAGAAGATCTCGGTATTCAGCGACAAGAACTCGCTCAACAAGTTGGGTCTCTCTTCTTTGATCTGGCGCGCGATCATGATGGGTACGGGTCACCTCACGACCGGAGCGGATGGCAATGTGTCTTTGAGCCTCTATGCGCCGACCTGGTTGCCCTATGTGATTCGCGGAGTTCAACTCGCGGTCGTGGTTCCGGCGTTATTTTTATTTTGGCGCGCAACGGGTCGCATCCGCGCCTGGGAGGCTTCCGCCCTCGGTTTTGCCTTGATCCCCTTGCTGAGCAATCCCGCGAACTACTATTTTGCTTTCGTAATCTGCGGTGCGTTGCTCGCGACCCAACGACCGCGCATACAGGTAATCGTGCTAGCCAGTGCGGCGCTCTGGATCGCCAACGGACTCTGGTTCTATCGTCTTCCCGAGGAATACCTGGGGGCTGGAATCATCGCAGTTACGCTTCCCCTCGCGATGCTGTACGAAATGTCGCGCGAGCCTTCGGACGACTGTTCCGCGCGGGCTTGAATCAGTCACGGTTCTGACGGGCTGCCTGCGCGCTCGGCCCCGGTTGCATGAAGAGATTGAAGTGGGCGATCGAGAGGTCGTCGTGGTCTACGTCACCATCTCCGTCGAGATCAAAGTTTGGGTCATACGGACCATTTTGAGCCGACATTGCGATCCACTCGATGTCGCCTCGCTTGGTCAGAGGGTAAATTGCACCCCATGATGTGGTGACGATCCCGTCTCCGTTTACATCTGCGTCGCACATGTTGCCAAAGCCGTCGGCATTGGTGTCTCGTTGATCGGGATTCGGAACATCGATGCAATTGTCTACGGCGTCGGGAACACCGTCGCAATCGCGATCACCCGGAGGTCGCTTGCGTGGATTGGCGATGGTCATCAAAGGATCGCCGACATAGATGTTCATCCATCCCAGGTAGGGGATGCTGCGGTAGAAGGCTTCGACTGCCCGCAACCCTTCGGCGTAGCTGGGAAGCAAAATTTGCGGTCTGGGCACTCCCGACAGGGCGGGTTCGTACACGTTGCCCGTCGCCCCAGCGACGCCGAGATGCACCAGGTCGGCAATCAGCGACTGTCCATATCTAGGCGGGTAGATAAAGCTGCGACCGCTGGTGCTGACGAAGTCGTTTGTGAGACTCCTCGGGGCGAAGGTGCCCGGGTAGCGCTTGTCGGAAATCAATCCATAAAAGGGCTTGCCCGCGTCGTTTCCGTCGTTGCTTCCCCAAGACGCATAGCCCGCAATCGAATCTACCCCGGAAATAAACTCCGTATTGCGATCGTGTTGCACCTTCAGTCCCATGGCGCTCAATATGTCCGCCGTCGCACCGAGCCAGATTCGATTGGCAATTGCGAGTCCAAAATCTTGACTGGGATCTTCGTCGAGGAGCCAGATTGCAGTCGAAGGATCGTCCGTGGAACGGGTTGATGCGTCGATCAAGTGTTTGATGTCACGCGGCAAACCCGTGGCGTCGTCGAGACCATTCTGGTAGCCGGTGAGTCGCGCAACCATGTAGTGAAGCGGTGCGTCGGGGTTGCGCGTTCGGAATTCGCGGAACGACTCCCGGGAGTCAAAAAACGGATTGATCGAATCGATGACGCCCGCGGATCCGGCGCCGTCTGAAAAAAGCAGCGAGAGTTCGGCATCCAGGGAGGCTCGTGAAGCGGTGCGCAGCCAGTCTTCAATTCCCGGTCCGTGCCCGTCGACCCGCAACGGAATGCCCTTGGTGGTGACCAGGATTTCGATGGTATCGCGCAACCCGCGTTCTTCGATCAGGCGCTCGAGGGGCTGTCGAATCAGTTCATCGTATTGGGCGGCGGTGATCGTTTCGTCCGCAACGTTCGCGAGCCTCGGATCGCGCAGGGGGACCTTGAGGCGAACGACGTTCTCGCTCGGAATCATGCGGGCCTTGGCGTAGTAGGTTCCGATGGCGACCGAAATCGGGCTTTCGGAGTTGGTAATCACCAGGACATTGTTGCGCTCGGCGACCGAACACGAGCTGATCATCAGACACAGCGAGGCAAGGGCGGAGAGCATCGATATCTTCCGGAAAATCGGGGAGGTTCCTTTCTCTCGAGATCGCTCGGTCTGACTCGAGACCGTGCATGTACTG
The DNA here is from genome assembly GCA_022563535.1 of Myxococcales bacterium. Lineage (NCBI taxonomy): Bacteria > Pseudomonadati > Myxococcota > Myxococcia > Myxococcales > Myxococcales bacterium. Next base: position 63,288 of record JADFNE010000012.1, on the reverse strand, counting down.
GGTGCGCCGCAAGCCGCCGCTCGGATACGATCCGAGTTGCTGCACCGAGTTCTCATTGTGGCCCGTGACAACGACTCTCACCACCCTGAACCGGGGTCGATCTTCGTCTTTAACCCGCGAACCCTCGCGAAAAGCTGCGCCCTCGATAAACTGGGTCCGCAACGAATCATCCGTTCGTTGCCACGGGCCCCGGGGCATCACGCCATCACGTTTTTTAGCACGATGTTTCGGGACTCATTCTCAAGAGGGGAACATCCTTGGCTCAGGAATTTGTCTACGTCATGCACGACCTGCGCAAAGTCGTGGGAGCGGGGCGTGTGATTCTCGACGGGATCAATCTCTCGTTCTATCCCGGCGCCAAGATTGGGGTATTGGGGCACAACGGTGCGGGCAAGTCGAGTCTGTTGCGCATCATGGCGGGTCTCGACAGCGATTTTCTCGGCGAAGCAAAGCCGGTGGGCAAGGTTCGGATCGGCTACCTGCCCCAGGAACCCGAACTCGATCCCGAGAAGGATGTTCTCGGCAACGTAGAAGAAGGCGTGGCCGAGATCCGCGCCCTGCTGCAGGCCTTCGAAGATCTGAGCGCGAAGTTTGCCGAACCCATGGACGACGACGAGATGAACTCGCTGCTGGAAAAGCAGGGAGCGCTGCAAGATCAAATCGATGCAGTCGGGGGTTGGGAACTCGATCGCGCGGTCGAAATCGCCATGGATGCCCTGCGGTGTCCGCCGCCGGACGCAGACGTCAGCAAGATTTCCGGCGGCGAATGTCGCCGAGTTGCACTCTGTCGGCTGTTGCTGGCAAAACCAGAAATGCTGCTGCTCGACGAGCCGACGAATCATCTCGACGCCGAGAGCGTCGCGTGGTTGGAGCGATTCCTCTCCGAATACCCGGGCACCGTCGTTGCGATTACCCACGATCGCTACTTCCTCGACAACGTGGCGGGTTGGATTCTCGAATTGGACCGCGGAGCCGGAATTCCCTGGAAGGGCAACTACTCGTCGTGGCTGGATCAGAAGAGCAAGCGCCTCGACGTCGAGGAGAAGCAGGAATCCGCCCGGTCCCGCACCCTCAAGCGCGAACTCGAGTGGATCAACATGAGCCCGCGCGCGCGCCAGGCCAAGGGCAAGGCGCGCATCAACGCCTATGAAAAACTTCTGGCCGACGGCGAAAAGCGGAATGCGGGCAAGGTGGAAATTGCGATTCCGGTCCCCAAGCGGCTGGGCGATGTGGTGGTCATCGCGGAGGGGCTGTCGAAGGCTTTCGGAGAGACACTTCTATTCGACGATTTCAATTTCAACCTCCCACCCGGTGGCATTGTCGGCGTGATCGGGGCAAATGGCGCGGGCAAGACCACATTGTTTCGCATGATCGCAGGCGAAGAGAAGCCCGATGCCGGCACCCTTCGCCTCGGCGAGACCGTCGAGCTGTCCTATGTCGACCAGAGTCGGGACGTGCTCGACCCCGAAAAGACCGTCTGGGAAGTGATTAGCGGCGGCGAAGAGCGCATCCAGGTCGGAGGGCGCGAAATCGCATCGCGGGCCTATGTCTCCTCATTCAACTTCAAGGGAACCGATCAACAAAAACTCGTGAGCGACCTCTCCGGGGGAGAGCGCAATCGCGTGCACCTCGCGACGTTGATCCGCCGCGGCGGCAATCTCCTGCTGCTGGATGAGCCCACCAATGACCTCGATGTCGATACCCTTCGTGCCCTCGAAGACGCCCTGGTGGAGTTTGCGGGCTGCGTCGTCGTGATCTCCCACGATCGCTGGTTCCTCGATCGCATCGCAACCCACATCGTGGCGTTCGAGGGGGACAGCCGGGTCGTATGGTTCGAGGGCAACTACGCGGACTACGAAAAGGACCGCCGGCGCCGTCTCGGTGCCGACGCTGATCGCCCGTCCAGGATCAAGTACCGACGCCTCAAAGCGTGAATCTCCCCGGTACCACCTATTCCAAATACCCCAAAGCCCGCAATCGATCCAGATCCTCGCTGCTCAATCGTTGCGTGCTCTGATTTTCTGTCGAAAACTTTTTCACCAACTCATCGACCCGTTTCCGATGCGCCTTCAAGATATCCGTCCGCTCGCCTGCGAGGTTGAGGGTTTCGTTTGGATCGGCCTCGAGATCGAAGAGCATGAGGTGCTCTTGGTTCCGCTCCCACATGCTCTTCCAATGGCCCTTACGATAAGTCTGATAGAAGCGCTCGGTAATCAGCAATTCGTCGGGTTCGAGGTCGGGCGCGCGTCGTCCCTCGAGTCCCGCTATCTCGAGCACCAGGCCGCGGATATCCTGGCCGCGAATGAACGCGTCCGATCTTTTGTCGAGTGCAGGCGTTACGATCAGGGGCACGCGCAGTAGCGGTTCGAAGGAGGGATTGCCGTAGTGGCGAGAAATTTCGAAGTCGAGATGATGGTCGACCAACATCTCGCCGTGGTCGGAGGTGAATACGATCGCCGTGTCTTCGAGCAGGCCTTCGTTTTCGAGCGTGTCGAGGAGCTCGCCCAGATGCTTGTCGAAGCGGCGGACACTTTCTGCGTAGGAGATGTTGAAGAGGATCCAGTCGTGCACATCGATATAGTGGATGTAGAGAAAAAAACGGTCGCTCTTGCGGTTTGCGAGGGTGTTGTAGACGTTCTTGTTGACGTGCTGGGCGGTTCGGATCCTGGCAAACTGACTGGCATTGAGCTGCATGTCGTCTGGGCCATGTCCAACCTCGACCCACTCGTCAAAACCCTGATCGTATCCGTAGGGTCGAAACAGCAGCTTGTTGGAGACGATTCCGACCGTCCAGTATCCCGCGGCGCGCAGATCCTCGGCCAGGGTCTGGACCGCGTTGGGTACGCAGGCGTCGTCCCCCAAGTCCTGTGCGAAACGCGACATTCCGCAGGAGGCAAAGGTATTCCAGTCGAGCGCCGCGCGGGCGTCGCCAAACTCAATGCTTGGCGTCTGGCCGGAAAACAAAGCCGCCATCGACATCGTGGTGGAATGAAAGGCCGACACCGCGTTCTGGAAGACCTGTCCGCCCACCGCCAGTCGATCGATGTTCGGAGTCTTGACTGTACTTGCGTATGACGACACGTGATCGCGTCTCAAGGTGTCGACCACGATCAATAGGATCCGCTCCGGCCCCGCGCTCGGGGTCGGCGCTGGCTCGCAACCCATTAGCACAAGGGCGATCGTCAGCCCGGTCAAGCCCCGTCGCCACATGGCTATCGATGATCTCCCGATCGGGATTCTAGCCCTAAACGTTCCTCGTATCGATCAATCCGGTCCGGTATCCTCGCGCGCGCAGGAGGGAAGTGAGCTGGACAACATGGTTCCGACGACCGTCTCGAGTTCTGAACCAGATGCGAGAGATTCAGACCCGTCAGCCGTGGGTACGCGCAGCAGGACGGTGCTTTGTATCTTCGACTGCCTTCGACCGGAGTCGCTTTCGACGCTGATCGCAAGTCTTCCCGACGCGGCTCTCGAACGCTTGTCCGAGATCCTCGTGGTGCACGAGCGATCGCTGGCCTGGCCTGCAGAGTTTCAAGCCGAGATGACTCGCAGCTGCCGGGTGCCGCTCCGGTTTCACCGAAATCCCCGGGATTACGCGTACGGAGACGCCCGCAAGGCTGCCTTCGAATACGCAATCGCACGTGACTTTACTCATGTGATCTGCCTGCGAGCCGAGAACCGGCATCCTGTGGATGCCCTGCCCGAATTATTGAGGGACGCGGACTCCCACCCGGCGGATCTGATCATTGCTGCGAGACCGAACACGGCCATCGAAAAATCGGATCGGAGTCTCGGTACGAGTTTGCACGAACGGATCTTGAAACTGGGCATGCGAGATTATCAATCGAGTTTTCGCATCTATCCGATGGAGGCGCTGAGGGTTCTTCCGTTTCAGCTCAATGCAGACGACCGCACTTTCGACACCGAACTGCTGATTCAGTGTCGCGGCCTGGGGATTGGGATCCGCGAGATCGCCACAGCCGGCGGTTGGAACGAATGGGATCATTTTGGCGAGCGCCTGCGCGGGGTCTATCGCAGCACCATTGCGGCGGTGGGTTATCGACTCCACCAGCTGCACGTGACCAGACGTGGTCAGTACATCATCGACCACGATATCCACTACACACTCAAGTACAGCTCGACTGGTTCGCATATGCAGATCATCGATTCGATCAAACCCAACACGCTGGTCCTCGATCTCGGATGTTCCCAGGGCCTGCTCGCCCGACCGTTGCTCGAAAAGTCGGTCAAGGTCACGGGAGTGGATGTGCAGCCTGCTGCCAACGTCGCGGCCGAGTTGTCCGAGTACTTCCAGAGAGATCTCGAAGAGCCGTGTGAGCTGCCCCTCGGTCGTATTTTCGACTACGTCGTCGTCGCAGACGTGATTGAACACGTCAAGAACCGGACCCAGTTGATCCGCAGCGCCCGCCGCTATCTGAAGGAAGGGGGTCGGCTGATCATATCGACGGGCAATATCGCCCTGTGGTTCTACCGGCTTTCTCTCGTGGTCGGCCGTTTCGAATACGGCCCCCGCGGCATTCTCGATCGCACCCATGTTCATCTCTACACACGCGACACCTTTCGGCGCGAGGTCGAACGCGCGGGCTTTCACGTGCTCGAGGAGCGCTGTACGAGTCTGCCCTTCGAAGTCGTGTTCCAGTCGACGGGGCGCAGCGTCTGGGTTCAGCGAGTTGCTGGGGTGTATCATCTGATGGCGCGAATGTGGCCGGAACTCTTCGCCTACCAGTTCATCCTGGAAGCCGAGATCGAGACGCTCGACGACGAAGCCACGGCCGCGCCGGCCGAGCCCGAATGACCAACCTGGCAGTTGTGTCGCCTCAGTAGAGGATTTGGTCGGAGTGTCGGTAGCGGATCGGCACGAGACGCCATCGCTTTTCGAGCATTGCCTTCAACTTCGTCAATCTATGCAACTGGTCACCGTCTCGAGGAGTCCCCTCTCCGCTGGCAACGCTCTCTTCGAGGGTCGAAACCCGGGTCTCGGTCGCCCAGATCAAACCCGCGAGAACGGCCACGTGCTCTCCGAATTGTAGTTCGTTTACCGCTGCGAGAAACGGCGTGATTTGGCCGGAACCTTCATAGCGGTACTCGATGCCCCAGCCGATTCCCTCAAAGATCCGGAATCGCTCCTTCATCCCCGGAATGCGGCGGGCCTGATCAAAGGCCACCGTGAGATCTTGTTCGTACTTGCGGTGGAGGAGAACGCCGCGCACGAGATTGCCGCGGTAAACGTGATCCATCATGTCGGTGCCGAACCGGTCTTTGCCGGGATCTCGTATCGCGAGGGCGACGCTCGAGACGGTGCAGGAGACGAGGGTGAGAGCGAGCCCGATCGTGGCCGCGTTCTTTGCGAAGCTCGGGTCGTCGAATGCGCGCGACAGTGAGATCGCCACTGGAACCCACATCATGATTACGAGCGGGAGCAAGAGCCGGTACGCGTGCGCACCCTTGTCGGGTTCGATCGCGAAACTCGAACCCAGATAAGCCGCGAGGAAGATGAGCGCATACACGAAAAACACGAACTCACTGCGTCGGTGTTCCGACGCCACATCCGCTGCCGTTTTCCTCGGGCCCGCTTTCAGCACGCCCATGACCCTGCCCAGGCCTGCCGCCAGGGCGATTACAACGGGGATGTAGAAGGCGAATACGAGGGTTGTGGTGAGAATGGGATGGCCGAGCCTGTCCAGATCGGCGAACGGGTCGAGCATTCCAATGGGAAGGTCGCGAAAGATCAGGTCGAAGAACTTTTCGAGCGGTCCCTGAGCTACCCACGCGTCGATCGGATCCCCGACGCCGAATATTTCGAGCAGTCGCGAGAGTCCCGTGAAATCGTTTTGCAAGTTGTAGGCAATCCACGGGATCAGACCGAGCAACGCTCCCCCGGTCGCGGCCAGCAGCAGGCGGGGCTTCGGGATTCCTTCGAGGATCAACCAGGTCACTCCGCAAGCCGCAAGACTGAGTCCCGACGTGTAACAGAACCAGAGGCCGAGCCCTGAAACGAATCCAAGTGCGGCCCAACCGCGCGGTGTGTGCCAGCGTCGCGACAGGATTCCCAGGAAGCAGATGATTTGCACCAGGCTAAAGAGGGCGGATTCGCCGTGGCTGCCCATCGGGATCAGCGCCGAGTGCACCAACAGGGGCGGACCGAGGAGATAACCGCCTGCCGCGATCAGGGCGGTGCGCCGACCAAACCAAAGGCGCCCCAAGGTGTAGATGGCGGCGAGGGTTGCGCCCGCAAAGGCGAGCGGGGCCAACTTGAGACTGAGAAGCGTTTCTCCAAACACCGCAAACATCCCGGTGATGAGACCGATCAAGACCAGTGAGCCGCCTTGGTAGTTGTCCGCCTGGTAGTCGAAGACCGGTTGGTGCGGGCCCGCAATGATTTCGCGCGCCACCACCCAGCGATAGTCTTCTTCCCAATACATAGTTGCTTCTGGATTCCAGAGGATCCAGACGATCCGAGTGGCGAACAGGACAAACAGCAGGCCGCCCAGGCAGAGCCAATCGCTGCGATCCATTGAAGCCTTTGGCTGTGCTGTCGCTTGATCGTTCATCGCATTTGCCGCGGGAGCCAGAGCTGGAATTTGTTGGTCTTCTTGACGGGTCGGTATCGCGTTTGAACCCAGGCGACGACATCGGGTGCGACGGCTCTGGCGGATCGACTCACCATGTCGTCGAAGTGTCGCACCGGCCATAGCACCGCCGCCGGCGGTTCTGCTTCGAGCCGCATCAAAAATTCTACCTGATCCGATTCGTGCATGAATGTTCCCGGCATGATGATGTCAGATCGACCGGGCCCCGGTCTACCCGTGAGCGCGTGAAACATGGGCGCGGTCGAGAGATCCAGAATGATATCGCCAGGCCGGGTGTGCTTCTCGATCAACTCGACACCCGATGTCACTCTGCGCGGAAGACCGGTGCTCTCAAACCGGTGGGGCAGGGGATAGCGATCGCTCGCCAGTAGCAGCACCCAGATCACGAACACCAACCCGACTGCGATCGGTGCAGCGAGCTCTGCGCTGCGGGGTGTAGTGAACCGGTGCCTGAGCTTGTCGAAGGAGTGGCTGACAAAGAGTGCGATCATCAGGCAGATCGGGGGCAGGGTCGTGTCCATATGGGCTTCGTCGGCGCGGCCGAATGAGCGAAGGAAGAATACGCTGCCCCAAATTACGATGGCGACCAGCAGGGTCGACTCGAAAGTTTGCCCGCGACGGCGAGCGCGGGTGAAGGACATGACCAGCGACACGGCAAAGCCCAAATAAAGAAGCAGGTAGAGGCGGAGTGAGAGCACCCGCCAGGCCTCGGCGATTGCGGTGCGGCTCGACCAGTCGGGAATGGCCAACTCGGGAACCGCTAGCGGTTGGAGCATCGCCATGGGATGAAGGATGACTTCTTGAAAGACGCGTTCGATGCCAACCGTCGTGGCGAAGTAGCCCAGTACCGGAGCGATCACGAGGATCAAGCCTGCTGCGTAGAGAAGCCAGTCCTGTAGCCAACTTCGCCATCCACCGTCCTGGGTCAACACCGCGATTCCGAGCCCAACGCTCACCGCGAATGCCGGAGTCACTCGAAAGTAGAGAGCCACCCCGGCCAGGATTCCGGCGATGAAGATCCACGACCGGCGGCCTGTTTCGAGACGAATCGAATAGGCGAGCAGGACTGCTACCGCGAATACCATGTAGCGATAGCCGTAGAGCAAATGCATCATGTGTGAACGCGGTGCAGCGACGGCGAGCAGGGCAGCGCCCAGAAACGCGAACCTCGCGGGCATGATCTTGCGGCCGAGCAAATAGAGCGAAACGCACAGTGCCACCGTAAACGCGGCATAGATGAGTCGAGGAACCACCACCCCTTGTGGATCCAGCGCGTGACCCAGCCAGGCCGGAAGTGCGTGGCCGGGGGGGAAGACCCAAGAGATTTCGTCGTAGAGATGCCGGCCCATTCCAAGTTGCATGCCGGCGTAGAGCGCCCAACCTTCATCGAGCAGGTTGCTGCCCTTCAAGATGAACAGCGATTCCCAAAACGTGCTGAGACAGATCAGGGCGGGTATGTGCCAACGGCCAGGCTCGCTCGTCGTCGAGTTTGAATCGTGGGTCGACGGAGTGTTCACGAGATCTTCTTCTCCAGGAACGTTTGCAAAAGCCTGTTGCCTTCCCACGGGGAAAGCGAGATCGCGATGGGCGGCAGTAGCGAATGCCGTGTTGGATGTCGAAGCCGGACAACCGATACTATGCGGCAGTCACTCCGTTTTTGCTCCCGTTCTTCGTTCGATCCGTTGCAATCCGGGCAGAGGAAAGCCGCACTTGTCGCGAAAGATTTTGGATTTTGATCGCTACACGAAGCTCGCCGGGCAGCACCGCGCAGATTTCGCATCTGCCGATCCTTTTCCGCACGTGGTTCTAGACGACTTCCTGCCGGCGGATATCGCGGAACCCGTGGTCGAAGAATACGCCGAGGAGGAATCCAGCTGGGCGCACTATCACCATTACAATCAGCGAAAGATGGCGATCACCAACCTGGAAGGGATGGGTCCGCGGACTCGGGAGTTGGTGGAAGCGCTTCAGTCGGAGGATTTTGTTCGCTTCATCGAGGGGATCACGGGTTTAGAGGGCTTGTTTGCGGATCCCTTTCTCGACGGCGCGGGCATGCACAAGACTCTTCCCGGTGGTCATCTGAACATGCACACCGACTTCCTCTCCCACCCGAATCACGGCGAGTGGAGCCGCGAGATCAATCTACTTATCTACTTCAACCCGGGGTGGCAGGAAGAGTGGTTGGGGAATCTGGAATTTTGGGACCGCGAGGTGAAGCACTGTGTCCGCTCGATCGAGCCATTGTTCAACCGTTGCGTGATCTTTCGGACTTCTGATATTTCATATCACGGTCATCCCCAACCTCTTGCTTGTCCGGAAGGAGTCTCCCGCAATTCGATTGCCCTCTATTACTTTCAGAAGGGTTCGGTCAAGCTCGAACTCCATCCGACGACCTACCACTCTCGCCCGGCGGATTCCAACGGCAAGCGCTTGTTGATCGGCATCGACACGTTTTTGGTCAGGCTCTACTCGATGCTGCGTCGCTACGGCGGACTTCGCGATCGCATGCTCGATCGCATTCTCAAATACTTCTAAAAGTTCTTTGTAGCCGAAATCGTCCAGCAGTAGTAGCAGGATGTTGAGCCAGCTCGGCAGAAGCTGCCGAGTCTCAGCGTGGAATGCGCTTACCAGATCGCGCGGAAACCGAACGCCAGCGAGTGCTCCAGAAGATCTGTCCCTGCGCGCAAATCGTAGTCGACGAACAGGTTGATGCGGTCGGAGACCCCAACTTCGGAACTCACCCCGATGACGACGCGATCGCGCGGGAGCGCGGCACCCTTGATCTGGAACGCGCCCATCGGACCGGCAGTGGGGAGGGTTGCGGACATGGAGCGATCATTGTCCAACCATTCGCGCTCGTAGGCAATGCGGAATTGCGGGAGCAGATAGCGACCTTCTGTGTCGCGGCCAAACATGGCGATTCGGACGCCGAGACTGGTCTGCACAGTGTCGAACACTTGCTTGTCAATCTGGAGGTTGAGGCTTCCGGCTCCATTCTCATCGAAGGAGGCCTGGTCGAGATGGTCGTACGCCAAAGAAATCATCGGCTGGATGATCACGTTGCCCATGGGCTTGAAGTGGTAGGCCGCTTCCAGAAAGATCGACGTGTCGCGCGCATCGAAGTCGGCCGTCGCCGTGCGATCCAAGGTGTTGAAGCGCACGCGACGTCGAGCTTCGAGATCGCTGTAGGCGTAGCGAGCTGAGCCGACGAGATGAAATGATTCGAAAACCGCACCCACGTAGGCGCCACCTTGAAAGGTGTCTCCACTCCCCTTGGTGGCCGAGCCGGGGGTATTCATCTCATTGCGGGTGTATCCCATGGTGACGCCCATGGTGATGTGTTCGCTCACGCCGTAGTCAAGGCCAAATAGAGGTCCGAAGATGCTGTAATCGATGTCGTCGGCGTTACTGCCCCCACCGAGTTCACCGAACACCCCGTGGACGTCGAGCCAGGCGGTGAAGCCCCCTTTGCCGCTGTGGCGTGCAATGGGCATGGGGTCCTTGAGAGGTCGCCCCTGCCGCCGCCATGCATTGCGCGAGTTGCGGTAATCGCGGTAGCTGCGAGTGTTGCGCGCTCCGCTCCCGAGCGCTTTCCATGTCGGTCCGGGTGCAGACACGTCGCCGACCGCGGGTTCGGATTCATTGCCTTCAGACGACTCCGCGTCGGCATCTGAAGCGACGGTGAATTCCAGGTCAAAGCGCCGAGAGATGCTGCGGTTGAAACGCGCCGTCGCGGCCGATCGAACATCCGAAAAGGCTGCGTACTCCTCTCCGGCAATTGTGTCGAGAATGTCGGGAATCTCTTCGGAGGTCACCGCAAAGTCACCGTAGAGATCTCTGAAGTCGGTGGCGAGATCCATGTCGATGACGCAACCCCCGATCGAGTTTGCGCAGTCGTAAGCCGCATCGAGCACCCGGGCGATGGCCTTTTGATTGTTCGTTACAGCATCGTCCACGAGCATGGGCTCGAATTCTGTGACGAGGTTGACGCGGCACACCCCCCTAAGGAAGCATTGGGAAGGGTTGTCAATGTACTCCAGGGATAGCTTGAAGAGCGCATTACTGTGGAGAATTCCGTCTTCCGAAGAGCCTCCCGTCAGGATTTCGGTGGAGTCGATGGGGTTGCGCGCGTCTATGATCGTATAACTGATCGGCGGGTCCCCGTCGGTGAGTGTGTCGACGTAGTCGGCGTCGAAATCCACTCCTACTGCGCCGCCATCCAATATGACGGTGTTCGCTACGACTAGGCTACCTGGCGTGGTGGTGCCGTCGATGTGGATCGCGATGACGCCACCGTCAGCGATCTTGGCGCTTGTACCCGAGACCGTCAGCTTCTGATCGGTGAGATCGAAGATGCCCCCCGATTTGACCTCCAGGCTTCCTGTGATCGTGCCCGAGCCGGACAAGGTGCCGCCATTGTTTACTGCGACATCGACCTCGTCGATGCCATCGGTTCCCAGCACCGTGTCGAGCTCGAGCACTCCGCTGTTGATCTCTAAATTTCCACCGAAGTTTGTTTGATCGGCGACAAGGGTGAGCTTGGCTGCGCCGTCTTTTGCGACGATGCCTTGCCCATTGAGGGTGCCACCGAAGGTGCTGTCGGTTGAAATGTCGAACGTCAGCTGAGCCTGGTCACCCGGATCGTCGTTGCACACCAAACTCGGTTTACCAACTTCGTCGGTGAGTTTCTCGATACTCGCGATACCCGGGCAGATATAGACATCCCCTTGAATTGCGTCGGTGTCCCCAATGACCTCACCTTCAAATATGTACGTCCCCCCGACGTATGTATTTGTGCCCGTCAGGGTGAGGCTGCCAACGCCGGTTTTTATAACCTTGCCGTTCAAGCTAGCTGTGCCGGTTCCGTCTATATCGCCCGTAATGTTCCCGGCGTAGGTTCCGTTTACCGGTGGGTTGGGGCGCGGGTCGATCGCGCCCTCCACGACGAGCGATGGCATCTCGAAGATCAGCAGCGCCCTGTCGCAGTTGGACGATGTGAAGCCGTCGGAGCCGTCTGAATTGGCACAGATCTCGATATCCCCTTCAAGGCTGTCGGTATCCGTCCGCAGGACACCGTCGACGAGCAGGGTGCCCCCGGTGTAGGTAAGCTCGATGCCGTCTGCAGGCGTCTCGATCTTCGCGAGCAACGCGAGTTCTCCGAAGCCCGTCTTTACCAATCGCATCTCTTCGCCGCGCGGGTTGTTGAAATAAAACTCTTTGATTTCCCCAGTGATGTCATGCACGAAATTAATACCGATCTCAAAAATGATATCGATTGTGTCGTCGGGATCATTGAGTGTGCGGTTCGCGACGAGTGCATCGGCGCGCATACCCACGTTGATCAGCGTCAGATCCTCGCGGGCTATAAATGCGAGTCCCGCGTTGCCATTGGAGTCGGTTTTTACGATGTCGAAGAAATAGCCGCCCATGGCCGCAACTAATTTGTTGCCATCGATGGTCAACTCGGAGTTGAATTCAAGAATTTCATCCGGTGACAAGGTGATTTCAAACGTGATGACCTGGTCTTCTTCGGGTTCGCCTTCTATAGTGTTGTCTTTATCGGCTGCGACGAGTTCGGCGAGTGTGAAATCGAAAACGATGGTGTTGAAACCCTCACCATTCGAATTCGACTCGTTGATTGCCCAAGTAAGCGTCCGTTCTCCGAGAGTGCTGGAGCCAGCCCCGTTGTCGAAGGTGTCCACCGTAATTATTGCCGCCACACCCAGCGAAGGAACGATCGCGATCGCGACCGTCAGGGCGGCGATGGCCAGGCCCAAGATGCCGGTTCTACTCCGTTCCACACGCTCCTGCATTCCGTTCCTCGATCGGCAAGCTCGCCAGAAAGCCAGCGAAATTCAGGCGGATTCAATCACAAGCTGACCCCGGGAGCGAGCCTTGGGTTCGGTCTGATGCGATCTTGAACTTCTCCGGTGTGCAGAAACATTGCATGGCTCGACTTGCCGGTTGTGATTTCAAACCCGTGCGCAGAACAGTTTCCCTCGATGGCAACCTCGATGCGGCCCCCGTGGGGTGCGGTACCTATCGATCTCCGCAGATTTGGGGTGAGATAACTTGTCAATGCCATGTGGCCATGCGATTCGCCAAGAGGCGGAAGACAACCCAATAAAAAAGGAGGAAGTCCTCCGATGAGCGACTCCGACTTCATGACCTTCGAGCAGATCAAGCAGCTCAAGGCCAGATACTTTCGCTTCCTCGATACACAGGATTGGGATGCGCTGTCCGAAGTCTTTACCGAGGATGCGATCTTGCAGTGGGGGCCCGAAGCTGGACAAGTGATGGAAGGGCGCGACGCGATCCTTGCGGGATTGATTGCCAATCTAGAAGGTGCCGTCACTTGTCACCAGGGGCACATGCCCGAGATCGAGTTGATCGACGCAGATCATGCGAAGGGGATCTGGGCGATGACCGACCGGGTGGACCATCCCGACTATCTCTTGGTCGGGTACGGGCACTACCACGAAGAGTATGTGCGACAGAACGGGCATTGGAAGATTCGGCGTTTGAAGCTCACCCGCTTGCATGAGGAACGTACTTTGAAGAATTGAGGGGGAAGTGGTTGCGGAGGGCGCGGCTAGAGCCGGCCGTTGCAGTAGTTGCCGAGTAGATGCGCGATGCTGAAGTAAAGTTTGCGCTCGTCGGGGTCGAGGTTGTGACTTACAATGCGTCGTAGAGACGAGAGAACGAAAGGTGAGTGGCCTCCTGATGCAAGACCAAGATCTCGAACAGACCGAAGCCGAAGCCCTGGATCGGCGTTCTTCGAAAGTCTTGATTTTTGTCGTCGCCTACCAGCACGAACGGCTCATCGAAGGGCTCTTCGAACGTATTCCCGAGGAGTTGTTCAACAATGATCGCATCCAGTTTCTCGTGATAGACGACGCTGGGGGCGACGCCACCGCTGAAGTCCTGCAGCGCTGGATCGAAGTCCGGAAAATCGGCAACGTGTCCGTGGCCCGCAACCCGGTCAACCAGCGATACGGTGGCAATCAGAAACTCGGCTATCGCTACGCGCTGGAAGCGGGTTTCGAATTCACCATTCTGCTTCACGGCGACGCGCAGTACGCCCCCGAGATGCTTCCCAAGTTCATCGACATCTGGGAGCGCACCGGAGCCGCCGTCGTGCTCGGTACCCGGATGGGCAACATCGCTGGTGCGCGCGCGGGTGGCATGCCGCTCTACAAGATCATCGCCAACATGGGGCTGACTTCGTTTCAGAACTACTTGACCGGCCTCGACCTCTCCGAGTATCACACCGGTTATCGCGCCTACTCCTCTGCATTCTTGCGACGCGTTCCTTTTGAAGTCAACACAAACGAATATCACTTCGATACCGAGATGCTCCTGCAGGCTGCCAACATTGGCGCGCACATCGAAGAGTTCGACATCCCGACCCACTACGGTGAAGAGGACTGCAATGTAGATGGAGTGCAGTACGGCAAGGACGTGCTGCGGGAGACGATTCGCTATCGCTTGCATCGCCTGGGCATGCTGTGTTCGCTCAAGTTCCGCGATCTCGAAAAGGGATCCGGTCACTACGAGGTCTACGGGATGGATACCGCCCACACCAGTGCCCTCGCGGTCATCGAGCGTGAAGCGCCCGCACGGATCGTCGATCTCGGTTGCGGGTCGGGCATTGTCGCGCGCGCTTGCCGGGAAAAGGGAATCGAGGTCACAGGTGTAGATCTCAGTGAACCCGAGGTCGGATCCGTCGACCGCTTCGAGAAGGCCGACCTCAACCACCCTCTCCCGTTCGATGCGCTGGACGCGGACGTGGTATTGCTGCTCGACGTAATCGAAGAGCTGCCAAACCCAGAGCAGTTGTTGCTCGATCTGCGCAACTGCAGTCGCGCGCTTCGTCCCGGAAAGAAGCCACCCCTGATGATCGTCATCACGCCCAATGTGGCATTCATCTCGAATCGAATCGGTCTGCTCTTCGGGCGCTTCAACTACACCGATCGCGGGATTCTCGACATCCAGCACCGACGCTTGTTCAACCGGGTATCCCTGCGCCGTACCCTGCGCGATTGTGGCTATGCGATCGAAAGCATCGACCCCGTTGCAATTCCCTGGGAATCCGTGATCGGTGGGAAATTGGGTCGCTTCCTACAAAGTGTGACGGGGCTGCTGGCGAGAATCTGGCCCGGCGCCTTCGCATTTCAGTTCCTCGTCACCTGCCGTCCGATGCCCGGCGTGGAGCAAATTCTCAGTACCCGTGAGCAACTCGGCCCGAACGCCGAGATCGTTCCTCTCCCGGACAATTCTTTCGAAAGCTGAGTGCCGCAGAACCTGGTGGTCTTCTACGTGAAGGGCGTGAAGGGCGTGAAGGGCGCGAAGGCCGCGAAAGAATCAATTCTCGAGTTGCGTTTCAGATCCGATGAGGGGATTCAAGGACAGCCCATCATTGTCTGACGCCGAGCTATCATGTCTCTCTCGCGACCCGAGCCAAGACCAAAGCCAAGATCAAAAGGAACGATGAGATATGAAGATCGGCGTCTGTCTTCCCTACATGGAGCGCGAACTCAACCGAGAAATATTGATCGCCTGGATTCGGGCCATTGACGATGGACCTTTCTCGAGTTTGACCTGCGGTGAGCGCATCACCTCCCATACGGTCGAGATGCGGACCGTACTGGGTGCCGCGGCGGTGCTGACCGAACGGGTGCGAATCGTACCCTCGCTCTACGTGCTGCCCATGCATAACGCCGTCTGGGCTGCCAAGGAGATCGCCACCCTCGACGTGTTGAGCAACGGTCGCGTGACGCTCACCGTGGGCGTGGGGGGGCGGCCGATGGACTACGAAGCGGTCGCCGCTCCCTTCGAGCGACGGCACGCGCGGATGGACGAGCAGATCGCGACCATGCGAAAAATCTGGAAGGGCGAACCTCCACTGGCGGGTGGGGATGAAGTCGGTCCGACCCCGATTCAACCGGGTGGCCCCCCGATCTGGGCGGGGACCATGGGGCCCAAGGCCACGCGCCGCGCCGCCGAATGGGCGGATGGCCTGTACATGTGGTCGGGCAACGGCGAAAAGACTGAGATCGAACGCATGATCACGATGGCCGACGCAGCGTGGAAAGACGCGGGACGCGGTGCGCCGCCCCAACGTATCGCCGGCTTCTGGGCGACCCTTGCCGACAATGGGGCACAGCGAATGCAGACTTACGTCTATGACTACCTCAAGGTGCTGAGTCCCGAACTCGGAAAGGCCATGGCGAAGAACATCAATCGCTGCACCGCGGATGCGATCAACGAATCCCTCGACGCGATGGAAGAACTCGGTTGTGAAGAAACCATGCTCGTTCCGACGACTTGTGATCTGGAAGACATCGATCGAATGAGCGAACTGGTCGCAAAGCGATCAGCCTAAACCCGTTGAGTCGTCCAGATCTTCACAGGGAGAACCAAGTGAATCGAACACTCGACGTGACCACATCGGTGCTCATTTCCATTGGCCGTCTTGGAAGTGGCGGCGCGGTGGGGAAGCTGGGCGCGCGCCCGGAAAAGCAACTGGAGCTCTACGAGTTCGAGGCTTGTCCGTTCTGCCGCAAGGTGCGCGAAGCGCTGAGCATTCTCGATCTAGAAGTGCGGATCTTGCCATGTCCAAAGGGTGGTGAGCGGTTCCGTCCGGCGCTGATCAAGCGAGGTGGCAAGGCGCTGTTCCCCTATCTCGTCGATCCCAACACCGGAGTCGAGATGTATGAATCCAGCGACATCGTGCGATACCTGTTCAGCCAGTACGGAGACGGAAGCGTCCCCTTGATGTTGGGGCTGGGCCCGTTGACCGACATCTCCTCCATTATCTCCGGCTTGTCGCGGGGGACCGCCGGCTCGCGGGTCACGCCGTCGCGCGAACCCCACGAGCCCCTCGAACTCGCAAGCTACGAAGCCTCTCCGTTTTCCCGCCTGGTACGGGAGGCGCTCTGCACCCTCGAAATTCCGTACCTGCTGCGCAACGTGGCCAGGGGAAGCCCGTCGCGTGCGAGCTTCACAGAGCGCTCGGGGAAGATGATGGTGCCGTGGCTCAGAGATCCGAACACGGGGACCGAAATGTTCGAGTCACAGGACATCGTGAATTATCTGTTCGATCAATACGCGACCTGAAATGACCGGGTAGTTCCCCGGATCGTGCAACGAGAATCTTCGGAGCGTCACTCGGAGATTTCCCCTGTACCCCTCAGCACATCGCTGAAGCTTCGAGTTGTCTCGCTACCACACATAAGATGTGGGATCGAGTTGCCGCTACGTATTGCGGGGGGCGCGGACTTGGCAGTTTCGTATCGCGGTGCGGTGATCGGTTGCGGCAGGACCGCGAGCCTTTTCGAAGAAGATCCCCTGCGGCGCAAGCCCGCCAGCCACATGGGTCACTATCGCAAGAGCCGCCGGATCCGGGTGGTCGCCGGTGCGGACATCGACTGTGAACGCCGAGAATTTTTCAAGCGCCGCTGGCGAGTAAAGCATGTCTATCGCGACTACCGCGAAATGCTCGCAGCCGAGCGTCCCGACATCGTCAGCCTCACGGCGTACGCGCCGGAACGCCACATCATGTTCAAGCATTGCGCCGAGGCCGGGGTGAAGGCGATCTGGATCGAGAAGGCCATTGCCACCAGTCTGCGCGGCGCACGCAGCATGGTTCGACTCGCCGACAAGCATCACATCACGACCGTGGTGAATCATCCAAGACGTTGGAGCCCCAAATACATTCGAGCTCGAGAGTTGATCGACATCGGAGCGATCGGAGTGCCCGAGGCGATCGTTTCCACGTTCTCAGGCAACCTCATTCACACGGGTACTCACGCGTTCGACATGATGCGGTTTTTGTTTGGTGAGGTTACAGCCGTGCGCGGGACGCCCGACGGCGAGTTTGCATTGCCCGACGATTCGACGGACAAGAAAGCAATTGAGGATTTCGGCGCGAGTGGAAGCTTGCGCTTCGCAAACGGCGCCAGCGGGACGATCAATGCTCGGGCAAAGGACTACTTCATCTTCGAGTTCGAGATTCTTGGCTCTACGGGTGCGATACGAATCGGGAACTCGACGCCACTGACCCTGCTCAAGCCCGCTCCGGCGCGCTACGCGACCCACTTCGAAGACCTGGTCCCGGTCGATGAGGCGGCTGCGTTTCCCCAGGGCAGGCGACGGCGAACGGGAGGTGCGGTGCCCGACCTGTTGGCGGGTCTCGCCCGGGGCGTCGAGAGCACCAACTCGATCGGCCAGGGATTCAAAGCGCTGGAGATCGCCCTGGGATTTCACGAGTCCTTCAGAGTCGGGGGAGAGTGGATTGCGCTGCCCCTCGCCAAAAGCTCCCTGAAGATCGACAGTCGCTAGCGGCCCCTCAGCATCGACATCAAGAACTTGAAAACAGCACGCTTAGTTGCTCTTCTTGTTTCGAATGCGCGGTATCTGAGTCGATTCTGCTTCGGCTGAACGGATGTTTTCACCTCCAAATTATGTATAAACTCCGGATCCGATCCTACTGACCGCCTCGTCTCTCCGAAATGGTGAAGCCATGAGTGAGCGCTACCAACGCGCAACCGACATTCTAGAGCTCAAAGATCTGCTCCAGACCACACTGGTCGGTCTGACGATGGACGATATTTCCGAGAACTTCGAAGTGAGCCGGCGAACCGCGGAAAGAATGATCGGCGCATTGCGCGACCGCTTTCCAGGCTTGCGAGCCGAGACCCGTGAAGGTCGCAAGTATTGGAGTATCCGCACTTCGGAAGAGACCCAGCCCAGTAGGCTGCCCGCCGATCTCGAGGAGCTGAGTCACCGCATCGACAGCTCCGGCGACAACGTGCACCAGTCCCACCCGGTGAAAGTGGCGTTTCAAGGCGGCGCCGACGACCTGCTGGAAAATTCTGCAGTGGGGATCTTCCTGCTCGATGTCGATTTCAAGGTCGTGTGGATCAGTCGGGCGATGGAGCGCTACTTCGGAATAGACCGAGCGAACGTCATCGGCCGCGACAAGCGAAAGTTGATTCGCGAATTGATTCGCAATCACCTCGAAGACCCGCTCCACTTCGAAGAGCGTGTCCTCGCTACCTACGAAAACAACACTTACATCGAACATTTCCGATGCCACGTCCTGCCCGGGGAAGGGCGGGAGGAGCGCTGGCTCGAGCACTGGAGCCAGCCCATCAACGCCGGCCCTTTTGCAGGGGGGCGCGTAGAGCACTACGTCGACGTCACGCAGATTGTTCTAGGTGAAGACGCCCGTCGGCATGAGTTGAGGTCACTGCGAAGTCGCTTCCAGGGTGCAGATGAATCTCCAAATGCGGAGGAGGTTGCGAGTGCAATTGCTCGCGCGATCGTGAACCCGCTCAGCAACATCCTCGAGATCGTGAACAATCCAGAAGTTCAAGGGCCCGGGACAGTCCGGGCGGATGCGTTCGAGGAAATCTCGGGACTGGCAACTCGAATCGGTGAGAGCATCGACAAGATGCTGGAGCTTACGAAGAGCGAGCGACCGGTGTTCGAGAGTCTGAAGGCAAAGTCGATTCTCGCGCCCGCCGTACACAGGATTCTCCCAATTGCCGCGCAGTTAGGGGGTGACGTCGAGGTGACGGTTTCTCCCAACCTCGAAGATTTCGAGTTCGAGGCCGACCCCAATCTTCTGGGGTGCGCGCTGGACGAACTGCTAAAGAACGCGGTAGAAGAGATGCCGGATGGAGGCACGCTCTTGCTGACCGCTGATCTGGACGAGGAATCCGAACAGATCTGCTTCAGCGTCTCTGATCACGGTCCAAAAATTGGCGACGAGTCGCGAACGCGGCCAATCGAGTCTTCCTCTGGGACTCGACGCGGCGCGAAAGGATTGGATCTGGGGGTCTCCAGATCAGTCGCGGATCTCCACGGCGGTGAACTCGAGATCGATGTAGCAATCTCGGGAAGATCGAAAGTCATTTTGAAAATTCCGGTCGAACGCCGTTAGCCTGCATCTGGCTTGGGCCGACCGAACCCAACACCTCATCCCCGCCCAGCCGTCAACTCAGGCAGTCGCGCTCGAAGCGCAAGAGTTTTTCTTTCTTGTCGATCCCCCCGGAGTAGCCGGTGAGCTTGCCGTTCTTGCCGATCACGCGGTGACACGGCAGCACGATCGAAATGGGGTTCTGCCCGTTGGCCGCTCCGACCGCCCGCGAAGCGGTTGGCTTGCCGAGTTGCCCGGCGATCGCGCCATACGTCGTTGTTTCGCCGTAGCGAATCTTTGCGAGTTCTCGCCAGACGCGTTTCTGAAAGTCGGTTCCGTGCAAGACCAGCGGCAGATCGAATTCGCGCAGAGTGCCCGCAAAGTACGCGTTCAGTTGATCGACCGCGTCGCAGCGCAGGTCTGCGTTGTACTCCCAATCGGGATCGAGCTGCGCGTCCTCCAGTGGGTCGACGAAGTCGACGGAAACCAAACCGTCGCGACACCACGCGACCCATACCTGCCCGGCCGGGCTGTCGATGTACGTGTATTCAATGGTCATGATCGGATCCTCTGCTGTCGCGTTCGGGGTTGCTGTTGTTTGGTTTGCCCTTTTTCTGGCCGTTTGTTCAGCGTCGTCTTCAGCTTGGGAACGTGAGCCCGCCACAAGAACATGGCCGCGTAGGCGCGCCAGGGACGCCATGCCTCCGAGTGTTCGAGAAGCTTGGTTTCGCTGTTGAGTTCGGGAGCGAGCTGCTCTGCGACTCGTCGCAGAACGAGATCGCCGGACGGAAATGCGTCCGGCTCTGCGCAACCCCGCATGGCGATATACTGTGCTGTCCACGGACCGATGCCCTGCACCTCGAGCAGCTTCGCGACCGCAGCGTCGAGCCCCCCGGCTCCGTCAAAAAATACTTGCCCGTCGATGACCGCCCGGGAGAGCGCGCGAAGCGCCGCGGAACGCGCTCGGGTAAGACCGATTCTTTCGCCCCTGGCGTGCACCAGCTGTTCGGGACCCGGATGGAGCCAGCCGCAATCTTCTCCCGTATCGAGCCGGGTGCCGTATGCCTCCGCCAGGCGTCCCGAAAGGGTCGTTGCACCCTTTACGCTCACCTGCTGTCCGAGGATCGCGCGCACCGAAAGCTCAAAGGCATCCCATGCTCCCGGCACGCGGGTGCCGGGGAAACGCTTTACGATGTCGCGAAGCAGTGGGTCTGCGCTGAGTTGTGCTTCGATCACCCTGGAATCTGCCGACAGATCGAACAATCGACGGACTCGCTCGGCGATCGTCATCGCATGTCCCGAAAGTTCCGGCGGCACTCGCAAGATCAGATGCTTCGCTACGAGATTGCAACTGATATCGATTACGCCCCGGTCTGTATCGAGCGAGACGGTACGTTGGTAGTGACCCTCGGAGACTGATTCGACACCCGGAATCGCCCGATCGGCGAGAAAGGCCAGCAGCGCTTGATAGTCGAATGGGTCCCGGTACGAAAGCCGCAATTCGAGTCCATGGGTCGCCGTGGCCAGGGATTTCGTCGCTCGATTTTCGCGAACCTCCCGGGGCGAACGCGCAAAGGTCTTGGCGAATACAGCGTTGAAACGGCGAACACTCGCAAAGCCGCTGGAAAAAGCGATATCGGTGATCGACATTGCGGTGCTGTCGAGCAGTGTCTTTGCAAAGTGAACTCGGCGTGCCTGGGCGATCGCTACGGGAGAGGCGCCGAGATGTTCGTCGAACAGTCGCCGCAGATGCCGCGCCGTAACACCGAGGCGATCAGCCAATCGGTCGATCTCACCGCCCTGGTCGAGTGCCCCGTCGGCAATCAACCGCAGGGCCCGGGTTACGGTGGTGGACGTACCAAGCCAGGCGGGTGTTCCCGGCGAAGTCTCGGGGCGGCAGCGGCGACAGGGGCGAAAACCAGCGTCTTCGGCAGCGGCCGCGCAGGCAAAGAAATCGACGTTGCATTGCTTGGGGGTGCGGGCCGGACAGATCGGCCGACAGTAGATCCCGGTGGTGCGCACGCCAATGAAGAAGCGCCCGTCAAAGCGCGAATCGCGGGTGCGAAGTGCCCGGTAGCAAGTGTCGTGGTCCAGCTCCATGGTTTCATGAAACCATGGACCGCCGTAGATGACTAGCCGTTTTCGGACATTTCCATTTTCGAGAAAACCATGGAGATTTCCGAGCGCTCGAGGGGCGGGGTTAGAACGGGGGTCGCGCAAACAGGTAGATCGGTTGATGGGATTTTTCGCTGACCGTGACGTAGCCCGATCCATCGAGCCTCCAGGCAATCGCCTCTCCTTGTGGTTCGCGGCGCTGTCGCGCCATGCACGGTGTCTGCGAGATCGCCTGGGCGATCGATTGTCCGGCTTTGCGCTGCCACAAGTACACCAGCGCGTACGTTCTCAGCAGTATCTGGTTCCGGCCAACCGAAATATCTCCTCCGGTCACGATCTCGCTTGCCGGTAGTAGTGGGGAGCCGAGCCGCAGCGAAGCCACCTCTTCGAGCATCACGAGTTCATCGGGGCGATGGGGTGCCGCGTAGCGAAATACCGTTGCGGGCTTCCTCCTTTCCTTGGTCACGATGTAGAGATCTGCAGTCTGGGGGTCGATCAGCAGCGCTTCGGCGTTGTGCGCGACTCCGTCCGGATACTGCATGCGGAGTGCGACGACTCCGGGCAGGACGATCTGGGTGCCCGCCCGGCCGCTAAAAATCTCAGGTTCGGGCACGCGGTAGACCACGACCCACTTTCTCCGATGATCGTTGTCGCCCATATCCGCGACATAGATGAAGGTCCCCGGCAATCCCTGCGCCGGTCCGACTGCGATGTCTTCCCAATCTAAGGCCACTGCGCCCTTCAGGTGGTAGGTGCCCAGATCTTTTCCGCGCTCGTCGATCGCAAAGATTCGCGCGCTATCTCCAGAATCGTTGTGCAGGTAGTAGACCCCGGGATTGCGATGGCTCGCGGCAATTCCCGAGGCTTCTCTGATTTGATTCGAGGCGATGCGGCCCTGTTCTACTCCAGCGAGAAACGTCGGGCATCCCGGGGTTCCGACCGGGTTGCCGAGGGTTTCGCACGCAGGGACCATCGACATCGCGAAGGACAATGCGAAGACCAATGCAAATAAACACCGAAGTGAGCTCATGAATTGCCCTCTGACCCTGAACGCCCGAGGCTCTCGAGCTTTGCACTCACCCAGTAACCGGCGCGGATCGAAGGTTCCTCGACTCCGTAGTAGAACAGCGGCGCGATCGCGTAGGTGGCGACGAGACTGAGTACGACAAAGATCATGCCCTCGAACAGGTTTAGCTGATGATCGACATAGTGGCTAAGCAGGATGATGATCGGCGCGTGAATGAGATAGACGCTGAACGAAATGCGACCAATCCAGCCGAGGATCGGGAGCGACAAGAGGCGCCGCACTCCGGGCATGTGCACGACGCACATTACGGTCACCGCGGCCCCGCAGCAGTACAGGACCAGCGCGCGCACCGGGATGTGGGTGTCGATCATGAAGTAGACCGGGCTGGTGAGCAATCCGATCCCCGTGAGCAGAAACAAGCCGCGGGCGGCGGCGGGGATGCGCGCAAACAACCGGGACAGCTGATCTCGTTCGCAATAGATCGCAATCCCAAAGCTGAAGTCCAGAAAGAAGCGCATGTAGTCGAGGCTCGTCTCCTCTTCGATCGTGAGCATCGGCAGCGAGACTGCGACGAGCAACAGCCAGTGTGTCCGTGTCGCGACGAGCATCAACATGGGCAGCAGAATCGAGAACACGGCTTCCACTTGAAGTGTCCAACCGACGGGCAACTGGACGAATGCACGACCGGGAAACATCAGCGCGTGCTGCAGGGCGCGAGGCGAGATGTGAACCCGACGCATGTCGATCATGGTTTGACTCAGAGCATCGATGGGAGCGCTACGCTCGTACACCCAACCGCTCAGCATCCACGAGAGCAGCAGCCCGATCACGTAGGGCGGATGAATTCGCAACACCCTGCGAAGGTAGAACCTCGCCAGGCCGAGAATGTTCTGGGCTCGCCGCGCGGAGCCCGCGAGACAAAAGCCACTCAAGACAAAGAAGATATGCACGCCGCCGCCGCCGTTCGCGAGCAGTGCGATCGGGCTGTGGTGCAGGGCGAGTATCGCATCGAGGGGCTTTGCCAGTGCGCTCACGGCATGCGTAATCACTACCATCGAAGCTGCGATTCCGCGCAAGCCGTCCAGCGCGAGCACGCGCGTCTCGGATTTTGTGGATTCCGATTCAACGGGAGACGACGACATGGATTAGGTGTGATCCGGCGACACTGGATTCTCACTGGTAGTAAGCGGTGACATTCTACCCGAGAGAAGGAGCGAACAACTTGATATTCGCAAGAGTCTGTAGATTTGCACCTGTCGAATTCACGGCCGGATCTCGCCGCGAGTGATCTTCACCGTTGCCGAATGGCTGCCGATACGACGACTACGGCTACTACGACTGCGGGCCGATACGGCGCTTACTCGAAATTCCACAATACGAGCGGTAGACTCACCGCCCATCCCGAGGAACGGACGTTTCATGTCAAACAAGATCAACTGTTTCAAGGCCTACGATGTTCGCGGTCGGATCCCCGATGAACTCAACGAAGACATCGCCTACCGGATCGGTCGCGCCTACGCGAGTTTTGTTTCGCCCACAAGGGTCGTGGTGGGGCACGACATCCGGCTCACCAGCGAATCCATCAGCGACGCACTGGTCAAGGGACTGCGAGACAGTGGTGTAGACATCCTGCATATCGGAACCTGCGGGACCGAGGAGGTCTATTTCGCAACCTTTCATTACGGCGTGGACGGTGGAATTGTCGTCACCGCAAGCCACAATCCCAAGGACTACAACGGCATGAAGTTCGTCCGTGAGGACTCGCGGCCGATCAGTGGCGACACGGGGTTGTTCGAGATTCAAAGATTGGCGGAGGAGAATCAATTCGAGCTGGCGGAAACTCCGGGGAGTCTCGAGCCACTCGATCATCGCAGCGCTTACATCGAGCACCTGCTGACCTATTTCGACGCGAGTCAGTGCAGCCCCCTCAAGATTGTTGTGAACGCTGGCAACGGGGGTGCGGGGTCGGTGATCGACGCACTCGAGGGATCGCTCCCGTACGAGTTCATCAAAGTTCATCACGAGCCCGACGGCAACTTTCCAAACGGGGTGCCGAACCCGCTGGTTCCAGAGAACCGACCACCGACGATCGACAAGATCAAAGAGACCGGCGCGGACCTCGGAATTGCCTGGGATGGAGACTTTGATCGCTGCTTCTTTTTCGATGAGGAGGGAAACTTCATCGAGGGGTATTACATCGTGGGACTGCTGGCTTCCGCATTTCTCGACAAGCGACCCGGTCAAAAGGTGGTCCACGATCCTCGCCTCACCTGGAACACCATTGAAATCGTCACGGAACGCAAGGGCACTGCAGTCTTGAGCAAGACCGGACACGCGTTCATCAAAGAGCGCATGCGAGCAGAAGACGCGGTGTACGGCGGTGAAATGAGTGCTCACCACTACTTTCGCGATTTCTCCTATTGCGACTCAGGAATGATTCCCTGGTTGTTGGTGAGCGAACTGATGTCGATCCGCGGACAAAAGTTGTCCGAACTGGTGGCCGAGCGAATGGAAAAGTTTCCCGTGAGCGGTGAGATCAATCGACGCCTCGAGGACCCGGTTGTGATGATTGCCCGGGTGAAGAGCGCATTTGAAGGCGATGCAATCAGTGTCGATCTCACCGATGGCCTCACCCTGGAGTTCGACGAGTGGCGCTTCAACGTGCGATCTTCCAACACCGAACCGGTCGTGAGATTGAACGTCGAGTCCAAAGCCAATCGCGATCTGATGGCGGAAAAGACCAAGGCGATCTTGGACATACTGGGCGGCGAACCCGCGTAGATCCAGCGATCACAACCGTGCGTCGAGGCCTCTGCGGTGAACGAGATTGTGGTCGTAGGCAGCATCAACGTCGACATCGCCCTGCGAGCCGCAAAGATTCCCAGCCCAGGCGAAACCGTTCGCGCCAGCGAAGTACTGCTCGGACCCGGGGGCAAGGGTCTCAACCAGGCGATCGCCGCTGCGCGACTTGGCGCCGGGGTCGTGATGGTTGGCCGGGTCGGTGAAGATCGCCTCGCGGACGTGCCGCGCACGGCGCTCAGCGAAGCCGGCGTGGACACCACTCACGTAGAGCCCTGCCGCGAACGCGCGACCGGGACAGCAGTCATTGTGATCGAGGAAGCCGGTGGCCAGAATGCGATCACGGTGGCGGGTGGAGCGAACGGTTTGCTGTCCCCCGCACAGATCACCGCCGCCGCCCCAGCATTTCGCACAGCATCGGTTCTGCTCGTGCAACTCGAAGCGCCCCCAGAGACGGTGTTGGCCGCGCTCCATCTGGCCCGGGAGCACGGACTCACTCGAATTCTCGATCCGGCACCCTATCGCCCGCTCTCCGACGAACTTCTCGCCGAGGTAGACGTTTTGACGCCGAACGAAAACGAGGCGTCGCAGCTCACGGAGATGGAAGTTTGCGATGTCGCCAGCGCCATCTGCGCGGGAGAACTGCTCCGGTCGCGGGTGGGCGGCGACATTGTCATCACCCTGGCCCAGATGGGTTGTGTCTGGATCAGCGCAAGTGACATCGTCCATCTCGAAGCGCCCCGGGTCGCATCGATCGACACCACGGGGGCGGGGGATGCCTTCAATGGCGCACTCGCATTTGGCCTTTCGTTGGGGGAGCCGATGAAGCTCGCGCTCGAGCGAGCGGTTGCGGCGGGATCCGTTTCGACGCTGCGCGCCGGCGCAGCGACGAGCATGCCGACTCTGGACGACCTCGCACCATACTTCGCGAGAGATGCCGTCCGATCGTGAGGGGCAGTTGCTGGGGAGCGATTTGGGCAGGCTCGGCAAGACCGGCCGCCGCGCTCAGTCCCCTGTGGCTCGATGCGCCCTGGCGTACTGCGGTCGCTCTGCGCAAATCTCACGCCAGCGTTCTAGCTTGTTCAGGTAGACCCTGGCCCGTTGACTCTCCGTTTTGGAGAGATCGTGTTTCTCGTCCGGATCGAGCTCTAAATTGAAGAGCTGAATCTCGTCCTCGCCGCGATGGATCAACTTGTAGCTGCCCAGTCTGATCGATTGACTCTTGCCGGCGAGGTCACCGCAGACCAGCACATCTTTGCCGTTCCATTCACCGACCAGGAACTCGGTCAGGTCTCGGGTTGCGATTCCGATGGTGTCGTGATGAAAGCCAAACTCGTCGGGCTCTCGGATTCGCGCGAGCATCATGATGGTGGATCCGATGTCCATCAGGCGCGCAGGTTGCACAATGATCTTGCCGGCGTCGACCAGGCGGGGAAATCGCACGATCAAAGGAACTCGGACGCTTTCGCCGTGAAGCGTGTTGCCGTGGCCGGTGTTGCCCCGTTCGAGAAACTCTTCGCCGTGGCTGGAAGTCACGATGACCACGGTCTCGTGAGCGAGTTCGAGTCCTTCCAGTTTCTGCAGCATGAGGTCGAGTTGGGAATCCGCGAACCGGATCTCGCGGTCGTAGAGATCCAAGGCGCGCTCGACATCGGCTACTTCGAGATGATTGGGACGAAACATTGCTGCGAATGACGCGGGGAGAACTTCGTCGTTGGCGATGAGCGGAATTTTGACGAACAAGAAAAAGGGATCGACCCGCCCCCCTCGATCCCACTCGGTCATCCAGGCAACGACCTCGCTTCCCACCTCACCCCCCGCGACGTAGGTGTAGCGATCAAAACCCTGGGAGAGTCCGCGGTCAGGGTCGGAGTTGGCGCCCGCGACGATGGCCGCGGTTGCGAAGCCATTTTTCTTCAGCACCTCTGTCAGCGTCAGGGCGTCGTCACTCAATGCCAAGTCGGCTCGGATGACCCCGTGCTGTTCGGGAGGCAAGGCGGTCAACAGCGTGACCAATGATGGCAGCGCCCACGAAGTAGGGGCCAAGGCAGTTTCGAAGCGCGCGCCTTCCCGGGCGAGGCGGTCGAGAGAGGGACTGGTATCGCGGGCATAGCCGTAACTCTTCAGGTGGTCGGCGCGCAGAGAGTCGATCACCACCAGCAGCACGTGGGTGGGAGGGGAGGGCCGGGTGGGCTCGATCGCGCGATCGCACGCGATTGCGAACACGACACTCAGGACCGCCGGCAGAACCGGATTGAACCAGGTTCGACGGGCACTTGGGATGATTGGGTCGAGCATCACTTCAACTCTATCTCCTGGCGCCTGTGCCACAACTCTACGCGTTTCGATTGATCGATCCAGATCGATTTGAAGCGAGTCTCGAGAATTGTGCGATCGGCGGGTTGCGCGTCGATCGCGACCAGGTCGGAGATCGGCAGCCGCCCCCAATCGGTCAACCAGGCCGAATTGATATCGACCTCGGGGAACTGTGCTTCAGCCTGCTCGCTGAATCGAATCGGAAAAAAGGCTACGCGTGGTTGATAGTTGGTGATGAGTGTTCCGCGCTTCTGAACGAACAGGCTTGCGACATGGCGCAGGGGCTGAATCATCGCACTGCTCTTGGGTGTGCGGTCGAAAATGGCGCCCGCCAAGGTGCCAGACACCTGGTGCACTGCTGCGGCTTGTTCAACCTCCGCAACCACTCGTGCGCTCGGTGCGGCGCTGAAGGCGGTCGACCCGATCGAGATTACCGCCAGCGCCGCCGGGATCCAGTCCCGGGCAATACGTCCGCCCAACGCCGGCCCGGTACCGAGAACCGGAAGCATGAGCAAGGGGATCCACCAGGCGAAGCGTCCCGTGAGATAGCCTCCGCCGCCCATGACGTCGGGCACAAGGAGGTGAAGCGCAGCCAGGAACGCTCCGGAGGTCATGGCAAACCGCATCGCGTGATCGCGACGTCGCGGCTCGCTGCCGGGTAGACAGAGCAAGACCCAGCCGAGTGTGACCAGCAGACAGGTCGACAGCTGAGTTGAAAACGTGAGCGTGCCGAACGTGATGAGAAACAACAGGATGTACTCTGGAGCACGCCACTCCGGGTTGGCGCTTTCGCCGCCACTCGCGATCACCATCCACACGAGCGCGAGCAGTGGCAAGGCCGAGATCGCCGCGCGCAGCAATCGTTTGCCGATGGGTGCATCCCGACTTGTCAGTTGAATGATCGCGAGCAGCCCCGCAAATAGTGCCGCCGGAACTGCATGGAAGAAAAGTACCAGGGCTCCGGCGCCCAGGTTCGACAGCGCGACCCGGTGAATGGCTCCATCGCGCAGCTTCCAGGCCAGACAGATTGCGAGTAGCGTCACGTCCGCAGCGAGTTGATAGCCATAGAACCCCATGAACAGGGACCAGGGCAGGGAATATGCGAGGGCCACCCAAGCCGCGGGATAGACCCGGCGGTCGCATTGTGCGAGCCATAGGGTCGCGAACAGCGACAGCAACAGGATGTGGAGCGTGAGCACGATGCGCTCTACGGCCCACAGGGGCACGACCTTCGCCAGAGGAAGTCCGAGAGCGATGAAGCCGAAGTTGGTGACGGTATCGAAATCGAGACGGTGAAACGTTGCGCGCAACGGCGCGTCACCCAGCAGATCGCCAATCAGTGCGAGATTGTAGAGATGGCTCGGCCCGTCCTGGGTTGGAATGGCGGGGGCGGACCAAAGCAGCAGGACCAGGCCGGCGACAGTCGCCCAATACAGCTTCGCGAGTCGTGAATCCGAATCGCCGCCTGAGATCGCTTGAAGCGTTTGGGCCGACATCGCAGCAAGAATAGCGGCAACAAGGGAAGGGCGGCTGAAGATTATTCCTTGGCTATTCCTTAACCACGAGATGGTCGCGCAGTTCGTTTGCGTCGTCGGCGGCGATTGGAAAGTGGGGCGCGAGCAACGCGCCACACCGCTCGATCGCCGCACACATGCCGCCGGCGAGATCGCCACCCTTGACTCCGTCGATCATGAGATCCACGACCTCTTGCCAGATGGTCGCGTCGAGTTTTTCGGAGATGCCGTGGTCGGCCAGAACCACGGCGCGATGTTCCATCAGCGAGACCATCAGCAGGACTCCCGTGCGAGCGTCGGTTTGGCTCATCCCCAGTTCGTAGAACTCGATCTGTGCCCGCAGGTCTACCTGGCGCATCTGATCCGGGCGCGGAGTGAGCAGGCGGTCGACCGCGTCCAAGCGCGACAGTCCATAACCCAACGCTGCAGCGGCCAACAAGAGCACGACAATCCAGATCGGTTCGCTGCCTCGCCATTCGCTGAGCCATGCCGGCAGGTCGAGCATGAAGGCCGAAAGCATCAGCAGGGACATCGCGAGCATGGGAACGTGCCCGACCGTCGAAGATCTGCGGACCAACAGCGGAACGATTTCTCCGGAGGTCTGCGACTCGGCCCTGGCGATCGCCTCTTCGATGCGGTCGTGTCCATTTTTGCCCAAAGTCCTGGTTGCCCAATCGGGAAGTTTTTCCATCACCATCCCCCTGAGGCGCCACCGCCACTGAAGCCGCCGCCACCGCCAGAAAATCCACCGCCAAAACCGCCTCCACCACCGAAGCCCCCACCGCCCCAGTAGCCAGTTCTGCGGTAGCCGTAGCCCATGCCTCCGAACATTCCCATCCGAAGCAGTGCGATGGGTATGCCGAGCAACAAGACCATCAGGTTGGCGAGTGGACTGTTCCGGGTTCGGCGTCCGCGGGTATTCGAATGCCGTTGGACGCCCTGGAGATGGGTGACCAGGTCGATGTCGGGATTGGTTCGCTTCGCGATCTGGATGACGCCCACCATCACGCCGGAATCGATGTCTCCAGTTCGCAACAGCGGTGTAATGGCTTCGTCGATGATGCGTTTGGCGTATGCGTCGGGCAGCGCGCCTTCGAGTCCCTGTCCCACCTCGATTCGCACCTTGCGTTCGTCTCGGGCAATTATCAGCAGGACCCCGTTGTCCCCGGTCTCACTTCCGAGCTGCCATTGATCCGTTACCTGAATAGAAGCTTGTTCGATGGTGAGTCCCTCGAGTGTCGGGACCGTCAGTATGGCGAGTTGTGTCCCGCCCTGACGCTGCAGTGCCTGCAGTGCGCTTTCGAGTTGCATCTTGGTCGAGCGCGAAAGCATCCCCGCCGTGTCCATGACGGGAGAGGTGAGGGCGGGGATCTTGAACTCGTCGGCGGTGGCACGGGTCGGAGAGAGTCCGACTGCGAATGCGACGATGACCGTAACCAGGGCGATTACGAACCAGCAGCGGACTCCTTCTCTTGCAGACCGCATGCTAGAAGGCGACCTCGGGTACTTGCTCCACCGCCTTCTGCTCGTCGGCATCGAGAGACCATTGGGGTCGCTTCTCGTGATGGTAGAAAAAACTGTTGGTCAAGCTGCTGGGAGGGACAGTCACGAGATCATTGAATCGCCGAATCGCTTCGATGTGCCGCTGACGCGCGATGGTGATGCGATTTTCCGTTCCTTCGAGTTGGGCCTGGAGTTCGCGGAAATTGCGGTCCGCCTTGAGATCCGGATAACGCTCTGCGACGACCATGAGTCGACCGAGCGCCTGGGAGAGCCCCCCTTGGGCAGCCTGAAATTTCTGGATCTGTTCCGGACTGGCATTCGAAGGGTCGATCGTCACGCTCGTCGCCTTGGCCCGGGCTTCGACCACGGCCGTGAGTGTCTCTTGTTCGTGGGACGCGTAGCCCTTGACCGTGCTCACGAGGTTTGGGATCAGGTCCGCTCGGCGCTTGTATTGGTTGGTGACCTCCGCCACGGTGGCATCGAGGGCGTTCAGCGCCTTGGGGATCGATTGGATTCCACAGCCGCTAAGTGACATTGCGAGCAGCAACACCGCCACGATCCCCGATGTCCTTGAAAAACGATTGACCCTGAGACTGCGCATTCGAATCCTCCGGCTTGTTTGGGCACTGGCGGGGCTCATCCGCCTCGCATGTTTGGGCGCGGGATTCCTCTTGTCAAGCTCAGACTCGGGTGTGGGCGGCAGTTCGTGCTCGCTTGCTATGATTTCGTGTCGATAATGGACAATGATGCGACAATAGTGCTTTCGACCCTCGCCGCGACCCACAGTGGTCGCCGTCTGCTGGACATCGCAGCGGTGCTCCGGGAAGCCGGTGGGCGGGCAGTGCTGGTCGGGGGTGCTGTTCGCGACGGGTTGCTCGGGCTGCCGATCAAAGATCTCGACGTCGAAGTCTTTGACATCGAACTAGCGCCCTTGAAGCAGATACTCGCGGGTTTTGGCGAGGTCCTGTCGATTGGACAGTCGTTCGGCGTGCTGATCGTGAGCGGTCTCGCGATCGATTTTTCGCTGCCTCGCAAAGACAGCAAAGTGGCCCCGGGCCATCGCGGCTTCAAAATCGAAGTCGACCCACAGCTCTCCTTCGACGAAGCGTCCCGGCGACGAGACCTCACGATCAACAGCATGGGAATCGATCTCACGAGTCGCGAACTGCTCGATCCCCACGGAGGCCGCGCAGATCTAAAAGCCCGTGTGCTGCGCGCCACTGACCCCACGTGTTTTGGTGAGGATCCGCTGCGCGCGCTGCGAGTCGCGCAGATGGCTGCGCGGTTCCGCATGACGATCGATCCGGATCTCGTCGAAATCTGTGCGGCACTCGATCTGTCGGAGTTGCCGGGCGAACGACTCTACGAAGAGTTTAGAAAACTGCTGTTGAAGGGGCGCGAACCCTCTCGGGGCCTCGCGTTTTTGCGGGAGAGTCGATTGCTCCATCACTTCCCCGAACTCGAGGCCTTGATCGATGTTCCCCAGGATGCTGTCTGGCATCCCGAAGGAGATGTCTGGATCCACACCTTGATGGCGCTGGACCGTGCTGCGCAATTGCGCGAGGGGGAATCGAGTGAGGACGAAGCGTTGATGTTCGCCGTCTTGTGTCACGACTTTGGAAAGCCGGCCACGACCGTTGAAATTGATGGGCGCCTCCGTTCTCGCGGTCACGACCGATTGGGTGCAGAGCCCACGCGAGCCTTTCTCGAGGGACTGCGCGCGTCGGCAAAGCTCACAGAGATGGTCGTTGCCCTGGTAGAGCAACATCTGGCGCCAGCACTCTTGATCGAACAGCGCGCCACGCCCAAGGCCTATCGAAAGTTGGCGCGGAAGCTCGCGGCTGCCGGGGTATCGATGCGACTGCTCGAACGGGTGGCGCGGGCCGATCACATGGGTCGCACAACGGAGGATGCCGTGGCGGGTCGCTTCACGGCGGGCGACGCTTTCATCGAACAAGCCGATTCCCTGGCCGTGGACACCCGCGGGCCAAAGGACGTCGTACTCGGTCGCCACCTGATTGCCCGAGGCCACACTCCCTCTCCCGAGTTTGCCGAGATTCTCGACCGTTGCCGAGATGTGCAGGACGAAACAGGTCTCGCGGACCCGGAAGAAATTCTCGATCAAGTCCTGCGCAACTGAGCCGGCGACAAAAACCCTGAACATTCCTCGCCGCATCGCTTCGAATCCCGCCCAGATCGAGCTACGTTCATCGGCTGCGATCGACTGTGATAGACGGGGGCTTCGGGGCAAGCGCCCGCGCAAGCTCTAGCAGGGAGAACCGCATGACGACTGAAGCACTCGAATCCTTCCGACTGGAGTTGCGCCAATGGCTGGACGACAACTGTCCAGCCTCCATGCGCGTCCTCGCCGAAGGCGCGAAGCTCGCAACCCCTACGGCCGAAGAGCGCAAGCAATGGCTCGATGCCATGGCGAGCCGTGGCTTGACGACGCCCACCTGGCCGAAGGAATACGGAGGCGGAGGACTCGACAAAGACGAGTTCAGAGTGCTGGGTGAAGAACTGGGTCGCCTCGGTGCGTTTTCGCCCACGGTGAGTTTCTTCGGCACTGTGATGTTGGCCCCCATTCTGTTCGAATACGGCAACGAGGAACAGAAGCTCGATCATCTCCCCAAAATCACCAGCGGTGAGATCCACTGGTGCCAGGGATACAGTGAACCCGGGGCGGGCTCGGACCTCGCCGGGCTGCAGACTCGCGCAGTTCTCGACGGCGACCACTACATCATCAACGGCTCCAAGATCTGGACCACGCAGGCCAATATGGCCAACTGGATCTTTTGCCTGGTGCGCACCGACCCCGATGCGAAAAAACACGACGGCATCAGTTTCATCTTGTTTGATCTGAAGAGTCCGGGGGTCACGATTTCTACCATCGAACTGATCAGCGGAAAGTCTGAATTCTGCCAAGTCTTTTTCAAAGATGTGCGCGCCGAGGCCAAGAATCTCGTCGGTCCGTTGAACGGCGGCTGGACCATCGCAAAGCGCCTGCTCGAACACGAACGCAAGATGCTCTCGGGCGGGATGGCTGGCGCCGGGGCTGCGGCTCCCGTCGTCAAGAAGAAGAAGGCCACGAAAAAGCCCAAACCTGCTGCCGTGACGAGTTTGCTCGCCGAAGGTGCTCGGTCCTATCTCGGAAGTGAAGGCAAGCGGCTCGCCGACCCCATCTTGCGCGACAAGATCGCGCAGTTCGAACTCGACACCCTGTGTTTCGGTTTGAGCTTGCAGCGAAGCGGCGAGGAGAGCAAGGCGGGGCGGAGTCCCGGTGCTGCGTCATCCATGTTCAAGCTATACGCGAGCGAAATGAACAAGCGCCGGCTCGAAATTCAGATGTCGGTGATGGGCGCCCACGGGCTCGGTTGGAGCGGCGACGGGTTCACGTCACAAGAGATCGGTGAAACTCGAGGTTGGCTGCGCTCCAAGGGGAACTCGATCGAAGGTGGAACCTCGGAAATTCAGCTCAACGTCATCGCGAAACGTGTCCTCGGACTACCGGATTAGCGTCGAAGCGGCAGAAGAAGAGTAAAGGAAGAAACAACGATGGCCTTAGTTTTGACCGAGGAACAAGAGCTCCTCAAGCAGAGCGCGTCAGAATTCTTGAACGACAAGTCTCCCGTGACTCACCTGCGCGAAATGCGCGACACGGAAGACGCCGTCGGGTTCTCCCGCGCATTGTGGCGAGAGATGGCGGAACTCGGATGGCCGGGAATCATCTTTTCCGAAGAGTACGGCGGCGCAGAAATGGGTTACGCGGAACTCGGAATCCTGCTCGAAGAATCGGGACGCAGATTGTCTCCCTATCCGTTGTTGTCCACTGTCGTGCTCGGCGGTGGCGCGCTGATGGAGGGGGGTAGCGAAGAACAGCGTGCGAAGGTGTTGCCCGGAGTGTGTCGCGGCGAAACGCTTCTCGCCCTGGCGTTCCAGGAGAGCGGCCGTTTCGATCCCTACTTCACCGAGTGTACTGCGAGCGCTTCGGGTTCGGGCTACTCCATCAGCGGCGACAAGATTTTCGTGCTCGACGGGCACGTAGCCGACCAGTTGATCGTTGTCGCTCGGACAGCGGGCGAAGTGAATGACCGCGATGGCTTGACTCTGTTCCTGGTGGCTTCCGACTTCGAGGGAGTGTCGATCTCCCGCACCGTGATGGTGGACAGTCGCAATGCGGCGAATATTTCCTTTCGCAATTTGCAAGTGGAAGCCGCCCAGGTTCTTGGCAAGGTCGATGCGGGTGCCGACATCCTCGACGTGGTGTTCGATCGCGCTGCGGCGGTGCTCTGCGCAGAGATGCTGGGCATCAGTTGCGAGGTGTTCGAGCGCACCATCGAACACCTGAAGACGCGACAACAGTTTGGTGTTCCGATCGGCAGCTTTCAGGGACTGAAGCACCGAGCTGCGGAGATGTTTTGCGAGATCGAACTCTCGAAATCGGTCGTGCTCGATGCCTTGCGCGCGATCGACGAGGGTCGCCCGGACGTTTCACGCGTCGTCAGTGCCGCAAAGGCGAGGGTGTCAGATACCGTTGGCCTGGTGACTCGAGAGGGAATCCAAATGCACGGTGGTATCGGCATGACGGACGAGGAAGAGGTGGGGCTGTTCTTGAAGCGCGCGAAGGCGGCGGAGTTGATGTTTGGGGACGCTTCGTTCCACCGCAATCGCTTTGCCAGTCTGCTTGGGTTTTAGCCTGGGTCAGTTGATTTCGAATCTCTAATTCTGGCTTTCGAGAATGACGAGAAACGCCTGCAGGTCGCGATCGCCCGGGTGCTCGGCAGTGGCCTTGCGCAGGACTCTGCGGGCCTGGTCGATTTTGCCGGCGGTGTGGAGGGCGCTCGCGTAGACGTAGGGGTAGCGTGGGTTTTCTGGCCGATGGGTCGCGGCGGCTTCGAGTTCGACCAGTGCTTCGTCGAGTCGCTTCATGCGAACCAGTGACAAGCCCAGGGCATGTCGGACATCGGCGTTATTCGGATCAATTTTCAGCGCCGCGCGAAGTATTTCTTCGCTCTCTTTCTCCGCGCCGCGAATGCGGTGCAAGTCTGCAAGGTTTACATAGGCCGGAATGAAACTGGGTTCGCGAGTTAGCGCGAGTTCATATTCCGCTTGCGCGAGATCGAGTTGGCCCTGGCCGAGCGCGACTTCGCCGAGTCTCATGTGCGAATCGGCGCGGTCGGCATCGAGTTCTTGCGCACGCCGATATGAAGCCAGGGCGGCGTCGCGTCGCTGTGAAGTCTTCGGATCGAGTTGCGAGGCAGGAACTGGCGCGAGCACTCGAGCGGCTTCGTGACGCACGGAACGCACTGGGTCAACCAAGCGTTCTGAGACCAGGGCGCTACGCATGTCGAGTGGAAACTGATCGAGCGCGGCGACGGCCGCAGTCCGCACGAGTGGATCGTCGTCCTTCACGGCTTCAGAAAACATGGACAAGCTGCGCGGGCTCATGAAGCGCGGGAGCAGTGCGATTGCGGTTGCTCGTGCGATCGCCGGGACCTTGTCGTTTGCCAGTATCGCAACCAGCCTCGCTTCGGCGTCGACCGAACTGGTTTGCGCGGCGCGGATCGCACTTCCCCAATGAGGTTCCATGCGTCGTGATTCCCCGTACCAGGCGTTGATCTTGTTGGCCGCCCAGGTACTCGTCATGCTGGAGTGGCAACCATTGCAAGCGTTCGGACTGCCCAGAGGTTCGGAGAGATCGGGGCGGGGAACGCGCAGACTGTGATCGCGGCGATCGTCTATCTCCATATACGTGCGGCTGGGCATGTGGCATGCAACGCATTGGGCACCGGCAGAATTCAACTTGTGGTGGTGGTGCTGCGGCACGTCGAAGCGACCGGCTGGGTGACAACGCGAGCAGAGATCATTGCCCTCGGCCCGAAGCGTGCCGCTGTGAGGATTGTGGCAGTCGCTGCACGTGACCCCGGCGGCAAACATGGCGCTCTGAACAAACGATCCGTAGACGTAGACCTCTCCACGAATCTGACCGTCCGGGTAGTAGAGCGGTGGGTCGAGGGTCGCGACCCGGTGGCTGTCCTGGATTGGATGGCCGGGCACGATGCCCTCTGCAATCTTCGACCTTCTGGAATGACACCTCGCGCAGGTATCGACCTCGAGGCGTTCGACTCGGATCGGCGCGCGAACGGGCATTCCGCTGTTCTGATCAATCGACCAGTTCGCCTCTGCGACCGGTGGAAATTCGATCGTCAGACCGCTCTCGCCTTTCCGGTCTGCCTTCACGTCTGCCGCGGCGCTCGCCCTGGCCTTCAATTTGCGCGCTCGGTGGATTGAACCCGGGCCGTGGCAGGCTTCGCATGACACGTCGATCTCGGACCACAGGGTTTCGAACGTGTCGGTCTCGGCCCGATAGCCTTTGCGCAGGTTCGTGGAATGGCATTCGGCGCACATGTGGTTCCAGTTCTGGCTCGGCTGGGTCCAGTGCAATACGTCGCCGTGGGGAATGACTTCGTCTGGATAGATCGAATACCAACGCTGCCCCCCCGATTCCCTCTGCCGATCATCCCACGCCAGACTAAGGACCTGGAATCGACCGTCCGGAAACCCGATCAAGTACTGTTGCAGGGGCTCTACACCGAAGGTGTACGACACCTCGAAATCCGCCATGTTTCCCTCGGATCCTTCGGTGTGAACCATGAACTTGGGACCGCGCCTGAAGAACCGCGTCGTGATGCCCTGATGTGTATGACTGGCGTCGTTGAAATTGCCTTTGACGGTCGATTCGTTGGCGGGTTGCATCGCAAGATCGTGATGGGATCCCGTCCACTCGCGCGCCTCTTTCGGATGACATTGGGCACACGCCGCGCCACCCAGATGGGTCGGCAATTCTGCGCGACCAGGACTGGCCGCAATACTGGCAATCGCACTGGTGGCGACGACCACCAGCCAGGCCAGAAGCGAAGCGGGGCGGAAGCGACCGGCTGCGGGTCGATCGCTCTGGATCAAAACGATCTCGGGCGGATGGGGACGCGTACTCGCATTCGCTCGGCGTGTTCGAACACCAACTCGAGTTCGATTGCCCCGCCGCTTTCGAGTGGCTCGGCGAGCCCCATCAGCATGATGTGTTTGCCACCGCTTTCGAGCACGAGTTGGCCGGCCTTCGGAATCTCAAAGCCCTCTGGACGAGGCGTCATGCGCACGATGTCTCCAGCGGCGACCGTTTCGTGAAACTCCGCCTTTGCTGCTGCTGCGGTTTCGACGGCGATGAGTCGATCGCTTTGTTCCGTGTGGTTGACGATGTGGAGGTAGATCACGCCGACTGCCGCTCCAGCGCTCGGATGCGAAACGGCGCTGACAATTTCGAGAGTTAGTGTTCCGGTCGCGGCGCCTGTCGGGTGTGGGGTCGAATCGGCTGACAACCGGGGAGGAAGAATGAGGGCTGCAAGCGCGGCACTGAGCATGATTGCAGTGCGAGCGCGATTCAGCGGCGAATGCAAACCTCGTCTCCCAGATCGAGTGCTCAGCATGATGCGGCGCCCTCTCGAAGTCTAGCGAAACACCGCAGCTCTAGAGTCTCTGAGGATTCGGCGCAGGTCTGGTCAGGCTGTTAGTATTCTCGGCGGAGAGTGCGGATGAGCAACCGAGCGATCGACGCACGCATCGAGCGGGTGGCGCAGAGCACTGCGCGATTCGAGGCTACGGGTGACCTCCTCATCGTTCTCGGTGAATTTGAGGATGACGATGCCCGCCTCGTCCTCTACCTGAGTCCGGAGTGGGAGCGCGTGTTCGGCCAACCCGTCGCTTCTCTCGTCGGGGAACCTTTCGCTGCAATTCTCGAAGACGCACCGGTTCAAGTCGTATTCCGGGATTCGGGCGAAGAGCGCGCGAACCCGCAAGCAGACCCACTTCGCGATCATTCGATCCTGCTCCAGTACTCGGACGCTCGGACGGGTTCCAGAATTCTCGAGGGACAGGGTTTTTACGTCCTCGAGGACCCGGCTGACTGTCTGATGATCTTTCGTGATGCGACCGAATCGTGGAACGCGGTCGCGAGATGGATCGCCAATACGGACCCAGATCGCGAACAGAGGAACGTGAACAGCCAACGGCTCGTAGGCCTGGGCGCGCTGGCGGGAAAGTTTGCTCACGCGTTCAATAATTTCCTCACCCCGATTGTTGGCAATGCCAACCTGGCGCTGCTCGATCTACCCGCAAAGTCGCCGGTTCGCAAGCCGATCGAAAAGATTTGCGCGGCGGCCGATCGCGCGACTGCACTGACAGCGCAGATGCTCACGTTCGCGGGGCAGGGCGCGTCCAACGTGAATGCCGTCAATGTCTCGGTGGCTGTCGAGGAGATGACTCTGCTGCTCGAATCGATGTCATCGGGCGGGACCAAGATTGACTATGCGCTGAAAGGCGATTTGCCCTTCATCGAAGTAGATGATCGGCATATTGGCCAAATCGTTTTGAATCTGGTCGCGAACGCCTGCGAGAGTTTTCCCGAGAGCGGCGGACGGATCGAAATCCGCACCGGCTTGATCGAAGCCGACCAGGCCTATCTCGATGCGTGTCAGCTCAGCGATAACGTCGAGAAGGGGCAGTATGTCTATCTCGAGGTATGCGACAACGGCTCCGGTATCCCCCGAGAAGATCTCGGGCGCATCTTCGAACCCTACTTCACGACGCGAGCCAGTGGACGCGGTCTCGGTTTGACCGCGATCGACGGAATTGTTCACCGCTACCGGGGAGCGCTTGACCTCATGAGTCAAGTTGGCGAGGGCACGCGGGTACGCGTTCTCTTTCCCACGAATCGATAGCAGCCGCGACCGTGGCGGGAACCCCGTTGCCGGAATGGAGTCGCCCGATGCCGAACCCCGCGCCCGGATTGGCGCAAGAGCTGAAGCCCAGTTGGCCCGCGCACGGGAAGCGGGGGGTCGTATTCCTTCTCGACGCAGCTTCTTCGTTCGAAGAAGCGCTTCTGCGCAGCTGGATCGAACGCACGCGACCCGACGACGTCAAACCTGGAGAAGTCGAGGCGTTCTGTATTCCACCTTCAAGGCGACCGCGAATTTCGCGGCTGGATCCGCTCGAACCCGCCCTGGCCACCTCGAACGATCCGCTGCTGACTCCGTTGCGGGTGATCTGGCTCCCGATCGAAAAGCAGGGGAAACGTGTCGCGAGTCTGTTCGACTTGCTTCGCTTTGGCGACCCGCGCGATCCCGGTCGTTTGCGCGCGCGCTTCATAGCGCGTTTGTCGCCAGATCGCGTTCGCGTGATCGCGGCCGAACCGGCAACTGTTTCGGATCTTCGAGCGCGTTGGGCGTTGGCTTCGAGCCAAGATGTCGCCGAGACCGTCGGCCTCGCCCATTTTGTGGCCCGGCAGGCCGCGCTCGCCCTCGACCGCGCCGAACGCAAGTTACGTGGTGCTCGATACAAGGTTCCGCGGTTTTTGCACGAGGAGGTTCTCACGCGACCGTCCTTTCGCGGCGGGCTCGACCAGTTCGCGCGAGACGAAGGTCGCTCACCCGCCGCCGTGCGTCGCACAGCCGCGCGCTACCTGAAGGAGATCGCCGCAAAACACAGTCCGATGATGATCGACATCTTCGCTCAGTTGGCGCGCTCCGCTGCAATCCGAGGCTACGATGCCCTGCGCTTCGATCAAGAAAAGATCGAAGAAATACGCAAGCTCGCCCAGCAACACTCGGTGGTATTCCTCCCCTCCCACAAGTCCAACCTCGATCACGTGGTCTTGTTTCACGTACTTCACGAAGACGGGATGCCGCCAAGCCACACGGCGGGTGGCATCAACATGAACTTCTTTCCCTTGGGCCCACTCGCTCGTCGCGCGGGGATCTTTTTCATTCGCCGGAGCTTTGGTGACAACGAGGTCTACAAATTTGTCCTGCGGGCCTATATCGACTTCTTGATCGAAAAACGTTTTCCACTCGAGTGGTACATCGAAGGGGGGCGATCACGCTCGGGGAAGATGCTGCCACCCCGATACGGGATGCTGTCCTACGTGGTGGATTCGTATCGCCGGGGCAAGAGTGAAGACGTCATCCTGATCCCGGTATCCATTGCCTACGACCAGATCTCAGAGGTTGGCGACTACTCGAGGGAAGAACGCGGTGCAGCAAAAGAAGCCGAGGGCTTCACCTGGTTCATCAGGTTCATGCGTCGGCTTGGATTGAAATACGGCAACATCGACCTTCGCTTCGGCGAACCTCTTTCCTTGCGCGCGGCGCTCGGGCCCCCAGATCAGAATGGAAACGGAGACGCGTACAACGACCTCACAGTTCCCAAGCTGGCATTCGAAGTCTGTACCCGGATCAATCGTGTGACGCCCATTACTCCAATATCTCTCGCCATGGTCGCGTTGCTCGGTTGCGGCGACCGCGCGATGAGTTTGAGCGAGATTCACATCTCATTGACAAATCTCGTCGACTTCGTGACCCGGCGTGGTTTGCCCACGACGTCCACGCTGTCGTTCGGCTCCCATGAAGAAATCCAGCAGACCCTCGATCTTCTGGTGAAAAGCGGCGTGCTCGCGCGCTTTGATGAAGGTCCCGAGGTGATCTACTCGATTGCCTCGGGCCAACACCTGTCGGCCGCGTACTACCGCAACACGGTGATCCATTTTCTCGTGAGCAGCGCGATCGTCGAGCTCGCCCTGCTGCGTGCTTCGGAAAGTGATCCGGGAACTTCGGCCCAGAAGTTTTGGGATGAGGCCATGGGCCTTCGGGATCTGCTCAAATTCGAGTTCTTTTTTGCCGATAAAGACGATTTTCGCGAGGAGATTAAACAAGAACTCTCTCTCCAGTCGAAGAACTGGAAAGAGCATCTCGACGACCCCGTAGCCGCCCGGAGTTTTCTTGAACAAATTCGGCCCTTTCATGCCCACCGTACCCTGCGGACATTTCTCGACGCCTATCAAATTGTCGCCGACAGACTCGTGATGCTGGGTAGCGAACCCGTGGCTGATGAATCAAAATTACTGAGCGAATGCATGGTCTGGGGCAAGCAGTACACCCTGCAGAGACGTATCCGAAGCGCCGAATCTGTTTCGAAGATCCTGCTCCAGAATGGTTTCAGTCTTGCCCGCAATCGAGGGCTTCTAGTCGGGGAGCCGAGCACGCTTGCGGCAGCGCGCGAACGCCTGGTCGACGAACTACGAGAAACGAGTCGGCGCATTGATGTCATTGATGCACTGGCTTCTGCTCGTCGCGCAGGTGCCCTCGTGTAGCGAGCGCGAAAGGGATGTGAGATGTCACAAGGAAACTACGAACGTCTGTCCGCGACCGATACTTCGTTTTTGATCCTCGAAAGACCATCGATCCCGTTACACATTGCAGCAACACTGATCTACGAGTCCGGGCCTTTCGCGACGCAAGGTGGTGGCGTCGATATCGATGCCTACAAGGCGGCGATCGAAGCCGTGCTGCACCGCATCCCTCGTTATCGCCAGAAGCTTCGATGGATTCCCGGTGTGGGGCATCCGGTTTGGGTAGACGACGAAGAGTTCAATCTCGACTATCACATTCGACATACAAGTCTGCCCCGGCCCGGCAGCCTGACACAGCTCAAGCGACTCTCGTCG
Organism: Myxococcales bacterium; assembly: GCA_022563535.1. Classification (NCBI taxonomy): domain Bacteria; kingdom Pseudomonadati; phylum Myxococcota; class Myxococcia; order Myxococcales; species Myxococcales bacterium. The sequence continues at coordinate 20,924 of JADFNE010000012.1, read as the reverse complement.
CGCATCATGGCAAAGTCTCTCGACAAGACGAAGCCACTCTGGGAGGCCTGGGTCGTCGAAGGATTGGAGGGCGATTGCTTCGCGGTGATCCACAAGATTCATCACTGCATGCTCGACGGTCTGGCGGGACAGGATCTGGTGCAAGTTCTCCATGCGACATCACCAGACATCACCGAACCCGAGGAGCCGCAGGCCTACATGCCGCGGCCGACTCCCGGGGCGGTAGATCTCTTGCGCGACGAGATCGTCAGATACCTCGGCTTGCCTGGACGGGCCGCCCGCGGCATACGCGCAGCGGTTCAAGAGATCAGCGAACTGGGAAATGAGATCACAACTCGCGCGAGGTCTATTGTCGGGGCCGTGCAGAACTTTCGGGATGTTCCCAGCAAGACACCATTGAACGAGCCGATCGGCCCACATCGGCGCTTCGACTGGTTGGAGATGGATCTATCCGCAGTGAAGGCCATTCGCAAGGCAGTCGGCTGCACGTTCAACGACGTGGTGCTCACGATCGTAACGGGTGCTGTGCGCGAGTTTTTGCTCGGGCGTGGTCAAGATCTTGCTGGACTCGATTTTAGAATCGCCACGCCGGTAAGCATTCGCGAGCCGGAAGACCAACCGACGAAAAGCCTGATCTCACAGTGGATCGTCAAGGCTCCGGTAGAAGAGCCTCGCCCGCTCGAGCGCTTGGAAACGATTCGCGACATTACCGAAGAACTGAAGACATCGGACCGGGCCATGGACGCAGACTTGATCATGGCCGCGGCGGAGTGGACGCCGACCGTCCTGTTGAGCCTGGCAAGTCGCTCGGCTTTCCGCGCGCCTGCCTACAACATGATGGTGACGAACATCCCCGGTCCGCAGTATCCCCTCTACCTGTTGGGCGCCAGATTGCTGTCCCAGTACTCTCAGATGCCAATCGCCGAGGCGACCGCGCTGGGAATTGCAGTGGTGAGTTACGACGGGAAATTGTGCTGGGGATTCAACGCCGACTACGACCTGGTTCCAGACCTCGGCGTTTTCACGAACCTGATCGACGCTTCCTTTGACCAGCTTGCTCGAGCATCCGGCATTACTTTCGATCTCGACCCGTAATCAGGCGATACAGATACGTACCGCCTGAACGCGTTCCTTGAACGCATTACCTGGAGACGAAACCATGGCTTCTCGCAGAGAACTCACCCGGGCAATCGCTCGCGGCCCGAGCGGCCCCAAGATCGGCGCCTTCTTTGATGTCGACCGTACTCTGCTCGCGGGTTTTTCCGTCACCGCCTTCTTGCGCGACAAGATGGCGAGCGAGGGCATCGGCCTGTCGAAGACCGTGGCTTCGATCGGCGGTGCTGTTCGCTTTGGTCTGAGGCAGACGAGCTTTCCCGCCTTTGTAGAAGAGTCCTCCGGCGATCTCGTTGGATCGACCGAAGAAGAACTCAACGAAGTGGGCGAGCGGGTTTTTCATCAGCGTCTTGTGACCGACATCTATCCCGAAAGCCGCGCGCTCGTAGAGGCGCACCAACGAATGGGCCACACGGTTGCCATCATTTCGTCGGCGACCCATTTTCAGGTCGATGCGCTGGCGCGGGAACTCGAGATCGAACATGTGCTGTGTACCGAACTCGAATTCGTGGACGGAAAATTCACGGGCAAGGTCGTGCGACCGGCATGCTTTCGCGAGGGTAAAGCCGAGGCTGGCCTGGCTCTTGCGGAGAAGTACGATCTCGATCTTTCGGAGAGCTACTTCTATACAGACAGTCGGGACGATTTGCCGTTGCTCGACATCGTAGGGAAACCTCGGCTCGTCAATCCCGACAGCGAACTCTCCCAGATTGCCAGCCGCAACGGTTGGCCAGTGTTCCGATTTCAGAGTCGCGGCCGACCGGGACTGCGCGAGATGATCGGTTTTGCAGCTTCGCTGGGTGCCATGGGGCCCGCTGCCCTGGTGGCCATCCCCGCTGCGATTGCGAGCGGTAGCCTGCGCCGAGGCATGGACATGATGATGTCAACCTACGCCGATCTTTCGACTTCGCTCACCGGTGTCGAAATTCAGGTCGACGGCGAAGAACATCTTTGGTCCCATCGTCCGGCGGTCTTCATCTATAACCACCAGAGCGGACTCGATTCAATGATCATGTCGCACCTGCTGCGTCGAGATGTCGTGGGCGTCGCGAAGCAAGAACTCAGAGACACGCCAATCTTTGGCCGGTTGGCGGAACTCGCAGGTACGGTCTTCGTCGAGCGCGGCGACCGCGAAAATTCGACCAACACACTCAGGAGTGCAGAAGAAGCCGTGCGCCAGGGTCTCTCGATCAAGATCGCGCCCGAGGGAACACGCAGTGTGACCAAGAGGTTGGGCCCTTTCAAGAATGGTGCGTTCCGCATGGCAATGACGACGGGGATTCCGATCGTTCCCATCGTGCTCAAGAATGCGCTCGACGCCCTGCCACGACACGCGATCGTCACTCGACCCGCTACAGTCGAGGTTGTAGTCCACCCGCCAATTTCAACCGATGGATGGAAGCTCGAAGACTTGGACGAACACATCTCGGATATCCACGCCTTCTACGAGAAGACTCTCGCTGACGGCTAACCAGAACTCGCGCAGGCTCACCATGCAGGGAGAACATCAGAACATGTCAGACAAAGCAGAAAAGGCATTCAAACTCTTCAAGGAAGTCGAAGGTGTCGAAGAGGCAACCGGCGAATGGATGGAGATCAACCAGGATATCATCAACCAGTTTGCAGACGTCACCCACGATCACCAGTTCATTCACGTCGATCCCGAGCGCGCCAAGCAGACACCATTTGGAGGGACGATTGCCCACGGGTTCCTGACGCTATCGTTGCTCACGCATCTGGCGTCTTCGGCGAATCCGGAAAATCCCGACCCCGCTCGCCTGGAAGGCATGGTGATGGGTGTCAACTATGGGTTCGAAAAGGTTCGCTTCATCAACCCCGTCAAGGTCGGTAAACGGATTCGCGTACACCGGCTGCTCTCCAAGGTGGAACTCAAACGAAACGCGGTCCAACAGACCCTGACCATGACAATCGAGATCGAAGGTGAAACCAAGCCCGCGTTGGTCGCCGATTGGCTCACGCGGGTAGTGTACGCCTAACAGCCCGTTGGTTCTGCCCGGTTCTCGCTCAGAAGAGCTCTATTTCTCCACCCTGGGCCTGATGGTCATCAGTAGCAGTAGCCTGGATCGACTCGAACGGTTTGTCTGCGCGGCACGCCTCGAAGGCGACGATCAGCCTGGTGAGCCGCCGGGCTGAGCTGGCGAGCATGATTGCGGATTGGTGCGAATCCGCAGTGTGCGAGATCGTGCTCTTCGAGGCTTCGGTCAGGTCGCTGATGTGTTCCTGGATCACAACAGTGTTACTGGTGGCGTCGGCGACCCGCTGATTGAGTTCCCCTGAGCGCTCAATTTCGTCCATCAGGCCGTCGACAATCTTTGTTTGAGCGCCACTGATCAAATCGATGAGTTCATCGATTTCCTCGATGTGTCCGATGGCCGATTTGGTTTCACTTTGAATCGAATTGATGCGCGATTCAATTTCTTCTGTGGCCTTGGCGGTTTCTCCTGCGAGGGCCTTTACTTCATTGGCCACGACACTGAATCCGCGGCCAAACTGGCCGGCGCTCGCGGCCTCGATGGCTGCATTCAGGGCGAGCAGATTGGTCTGGGCCGAGATCGAACGGATCAGTTCAATGACTTTGAAGACCGCGTCACCGCTTTTGGCAAGACCCAGCATGCCGACCTTCGCCAGTCCACAGGCTTCGACGGCGTTGGAGGCGATATTGGACGCGTCCAACGAGTGATCTGCAATCCGCTCCACTTCTCCGCACATGCGGGAAAGCTCTTCTTGAGCCTGGCTCATGTTTTCCGACACGCCCCGACACTGGTCTTCAACCAATGCAGCTCGTTGCGAGGTCAGGCGTGCGTTGTCCGTCGCGACCTCTCCGACTTGTTGCAGAGCCTGGGCGCAATCCGCCAGTGGCGAAAGGGTTTCGGAGATTTGCCTCAGCATCGCTCCGAGGGATTCGTTCTTGGTACGCTCTGCGACCTGCTCTCGGATTTGATCCGTCATGCGCTCTCCGACCAACAACAGGCCGAGGTCTCCCCCCGCAACATCTCGAACCCGGACGACATTGAATTCGATGAGTTCCGCGCCGAAACCCACGAGTCGCGTTCGAGGACTCCTGTCGCTGTCTTCCAGGGGGAACACGTCGTCTAGAAACTCGAACGAAGTGTGGGCAAATCTCAGGTTCGAGTTCAGCCATCCGCTGCTCGGTTCGGGGAGTTCGCCGATCTTGAAGATTCGTTCCATTTCCGGATTGACGAGCGAAACCTGGTGATTGACGTCGGTCGTGATGACCCCGAGTGGCAACTGGTCGATCAGGGCTTGCAGCCGCGAACTCGCCATCTGCTCGGTGCGCACGGCTTCCCAATCGATTTTGTCACGCTGAAGCTGTTGGCGCAGCGTGGAGAGCAGGTGGCGGGTCGCGTCTGTGAGCCCACTCGCTCCGATGAAGTCAATCGAATGGCTCGAGAATTGCGTGGAGAAGTCTCCGCGCTCAGCACGTACGAGCGCGGCTGTCTCCGATTGAATTTTGAATCCAATTCCGGCGAGGTAGAGCAGCACGGGAAGTGTTACTGCGGCAGCGCCATGTGCTGCGCTCGCCTCGCCTCCAAACCACCATTGAACAACAAGAACGTATCCTGCGGAGCTCAGCAGTGCGCCGCGAAGCAGCAGCGAGACGGCCGTCAAGCCACCAGAGGAAGCTCTGGTTCTTTTCTCATCAGACTGAGGATTGTCCACGTGCAAGCTCCGCTCGCGAAACAACGCGATGAAACGTCAGGCAAATGGATCGGAAGAACTCCGAATTCAATCAAGTGAAAGGAGTGTCATTAGGCTGCGAGTGAATCTTTATCGACGACATTCTCGCGGCCAATTTTCTCATCAGCGCAGAGCAAATCGAAATGCTGCCTTTTGAAGAAACCGCTATCGATCGAGCAACAGCCCCAGGAACAAGGGTTGTCTGGGTGCTGGCGGCTAACGAATCGCGATAGGATTGATGACCATCTGCACCGCGCCGACGAACTTCGGTTGGCCGAGGACGAACAAGAACTCCCATGCGGAATCCGCCACAAGTTCATCGGTCCGGATGTTTTCGAGCACGTAGATGCCGTTCTTGGCCAGCAGGATCTGGTGCACTGGAAACACGAGTTCGGGATCGGGGTTCGGAAGTACATCGAGCCCCCAGGTATCCGCGCCGATCGCCACCACGCCAATCGTGGCGAGGTACTCTGCACCGTCCACGTCGAGCCCAGGTTCCGTTGCCATGAACTTTTCTGGATCCGTGGTTGCGAGTTCCTGCCACCCGGTGTTGAAGATGACGACGTCGCCTCGCCGCAACTCGATGCCTTGGCGTTTCGCTGCAGCTTTGATGTCGCTCACATGGATTGGCGTTCCGCCAGCGAGCATCTTGACCTTCTTGAGGCCGGCGATGTCGAGTAGAACCCCGCGAGTGACGATGGGCGGTAGCAAATGTGTGCCGAAGCGCGTCAGACCATCGGCTCGCCAGAAGTCCGAAACGTGGGTGCCGTTGTAGTAGACGTGCTCGATCCCCAGATGACCGAGTCCGTCGATCTGGGTGCCGATGCCGAGCCAGGTCGTCATCCAATCGTCGTTGAAGGTCCCGCGATTGCGCCCCATCACCGCGCCGGATCCATCTCCGCTCGCGACCGCAAACAGCTGAAAGCTGCGCGAGCCAAAGGCCGGGGTGTGTCGGCCGGTTTCGACAGCCAGCGAGTAGGTCTTCCCGGTCTTGATCAGTTTTGCGGCTTCGAGCACGCCTTGGGGAGAGAGTTCATTGATTGCGCCAAGGGTATCGTCGGCGCCCCATTTCGAGGGATACCAATCGGCTTCATTCCCCTCCGCAGAAGCGAGGGACGCCACCAAAGCGATCGATGAAATCGACGCGACCCACGCGCAGGCCACGAGTAGTTGTGCGAACGATCGAATCATGAAGACCCCTCCAGTGGTGGATCATTTTTTCGGCTCAGGCTTTCATCGCTTTGAACTTGATCGGAATTCTACCGGGGACCCGGAATAGCGAGCGGCCCCATTCGGTGGTCTTGTCTACGAGTTCCAGTTGATCGAAGCGCTGCACCAGAGAGCCGATCGCAATTTCGGTCTCGAGGCGCGCGAGGTGCGCACCCAGGCAGAAGTGTGCGCCGCCGCCGAAGGACAGGTGCGCAGGGGTATCACGTCCCGGTGCGTAGCGAGCGACGTCGAAGCGGTCGGGATCTTCGAAGATCTCCGGATCGCGATTGGCGCTCGCCAGGATCGCAATGATCTCGGTATCCCGGGGAATTTCATAACCCCCAAACATGGTCGCCTCGTGCAGAACGCGAACCGAAGCGAGGATCGGGCCCGAATAGCGCAAGCATTCTTCTACTGCGCTCGCATTGAGTTCGGGATGAGCGCGAAGCTTTGCCAATTGCTCGGGATGTTGAATCAACGTCGTCAAGCCGTTTCCAATCAGCCCGATCGTGGTTTCGAATCCGGCGATCAACAGACCGATGGACTGGGAGAGCAGTTCTAGTGGGTTGAGTTTGTCTCCGTCTTCTTCCGCGGAGATCAACACGCTCAACAGGTCATCACCCGGGTTGTCCCGGCGCGATTCAATGAGTTGATTGAAGTAGCCGAGCAATGACATGCTCGCGGCTGCGACTCTCTTTTCCAACGCTTCATCGCCGAGACCGCGCAATATGAGCAGTCCGTGAGTGGCGTCCGTGGTCCATTGCGTGAAGTCTTCCTGGTCCTCAGTTGGGACACCCAGCAACTCACAGATCAAGGTCGCTGGAACCGGGCGCGCCAAATCGGCGATCAGATCCATCTCTCCACTCTCGGCCACGCGATCGAGCAGCCCGCAAGTGATCGCTTCCGCCCGGGGTCGCCACGACTCGATGGCTCGCGGGGTGAAGGCCTTCTTGACCAGCTTTCGCAAGCGCGTGTGCGTCGGTGGATCCTGAAGCAACATGAACAGCCCCGTACCCGGCATTGATTCATCTTGACCGGGAATCAGACCGTTGGTCAAACGCATGCCCGCCGACGCCCCGCGCAACAGATGCTGGACATCCTGATACCGGGAAAGCCGCCAATTCCCCTCCGGAGTGAAGTTGACCGGTTGGGTTTCGCGCAGCTGATTGAATCCGGTATAGGGATCCTCGATCTGGGTCTCGGTCGGTACGGATCCGTACCATCCGGGGATCGGAGCGACGGGTTCATGGGACTGAGGTTGCTCCGGGCTGCATCCTGCTCGTGGCTCCGAGGCCGATCGATCGGTCAACGCTTTTCTCCTGCAGACATCAATTGGCCGGTGCGACCCAGCGAACCCGTTCGAAGCTCTTCTGAATTTCAGGAAGAGATTGCGACATCTGGCGGCGCCCCCAGCCGATCGATCGGTCGAGTTCTTCGGCCGAAGGAAGCAGGTTCAGTGGAGAGAGCGTCGGCCGGAACTCGATGCGTTTCTGGGCATAGCGTCGACTGAGTTGAACCTGATACGCGACCAGTCGCGTGATCGGCTGAAGCCAGATGTGGCCGAAGCCCATCTGTGGATGAAAACAATCGAAGGCCAGGAAGTAACAGTTGCGGGTTCCAATCTTGCCAGATCGCACCTGACGCCACGCGGTCCGGGAGGGGACGTTGTTTGCCACGCCACCGTCCACCAACGCGATGACGTTTTCACGCTCCATCAATTCGCGCAGGATCGAGTGCATGCGTGGATCGTCTCCGGTGACGTCGTAGTGCAAAATACCGGGAATGGCCGCCGAAAATCCTGCGGCGTCGATCGCGTTGAATTTTTCAGTCAGCTTGTCGGCGCCGATCACGATTTCTTGCACCGCGCGCGGATTGATGAAGCCAACGAGTCGTACGAGTTGCGATGCGATCTGGGCGCGCAATTGCAATGGACTCGGCTGCTCGTCCAGTGCCAGGTGATGGGAGCGCGCGTATTGTTCTGGATCTTCGCCGAGCGCCCGGCGACGCACGCCGGCGACCACCGCTTCGTACGGAATGTCGAGATCGGGCAACAGGAGCTCGCAGCCCTGGTCGTCTCGGAATGCACCGCCGATGGCCGCGTGCAGATAGAGACGCATGATCCCGGGCAGGCCGTAGCGGGTCTTGATGCTCAGAAAACGAAAGACCTGGTCGCGGCGCATTTTCTTCGCGAGGCGCAGGTATTCATCAAAATCCGCAAAGCGATCGCGTGCGCGGAACAGCCCGAGCACCGCGCCAATCGAAGCGCCGATCACGTAGCCCGGGATGAGCCCCGCGCTCTGGAGCACGTCCCATGCGCCCAGATACACGTAACCCGACCCACCTCCGCCCCCGGCGACAGTTACCAAGGTCTTGATTCCCAACTCCTGGTCGAGTTCCCGGGCACTGAAATCGTTGACGTACTTGCTGATCACCTCGGCCCGGGTCTTCGCGAGGTTCGGGAGCATCGGGTAGAGCGCGCGATTTGCGGCCTCGACGCGCTCGCGGCTGTTCTTGGTCTGGACCAGGACATTGCCCAGGTTGGTCAATACCCTTCTTCGCCAACCCGCCAGGAGTTGGGAGCGCACGACGACATCGGGTCGATTCGTCAGGCCTCCCTTCTTGGCCGCGCCGGGCTGAAACGTATCGAGCGCAGCGAGTGCGAGGGCGTAGCGGAGTTGGTTCTCACAGCGTCGGTTGACCACACCGGGGTGTTTGAACAGCCCCTCGACGAGCTTGCGATCCATCCGCTGAAGGCGGAGGAGCTGCTCTTCTCGGTCGGGACTTGCTGGAGAGGCAGTGGTCACAAGCACTCTGTGAAGCCAGTTGATTCTGTTGACATCGAGACGGCAACTCCTTCCCCGAGTTGTGGAAGATAATGAAGAGTTTAGTCACTGGAAGGCGCGGCGGCGACCAGATTCGCAGGGCAAACTGTCATGAGGCCGTTCTTGGCGATCAGGCCCCCAGGATGCATAATCCCTCGGCAGCGGACCCAGATCCGATCGGTCGCGAATGAGAATTGGGGAGGATATAGAGCATGGATCTTCGCGTTTCCGTACTGGGGGCAGGGTCGTTTGGCACCACGATCGCTCATCTGGCCACGGAGAATGTCCCGACCTTGCTGTGGTGTCGTCGAAAAGAAACCGCGGCCGAAATCAACGCCGAACATCGCAATTCCAAATACCTGCCCGGGCACGAATTGTCGTCCCGCCTGCGGGCGACGGGCTCCCTCGAGGAGGCCGTGAGGGATGCGGATGTCCTGGTCATGGGCGTTCCCTCGGTGGGAATGCGCGAATTGTTGGGAAAGGTGAAGCAGTACATCCGACCCTGGGTGCCCATTTTGAGTCTCGCCAAGGGACTCGAGCCGGATTCGAATCTTCGGATGAGCGAAGTGATCAACGAAGTTCTTCCCGACCACCGAGCGGGTACGCTCACGGGGCCGAACCTCTCGAAAGAAATCATGTCGGGCTTTGCCGCGGCGAGCGTCATTGCGTTCAGGGATGCGGACGTCGCGCGTCAACTACAGGGCGTCTTCAATTCGGGATTGTTGCGCGTCTATACCAACCACGACGTGGTGGGTTGCGAATTGGGCGGCGCCCTCAAGAACGTGATTGCGATTGCGGTGGGGATGGGAGACGGGTTGGGGGTCGGGGACAATACGCGGGCGGCGGTGATGACCCGCGGTCTGGCAGAATTGACGCGGCTCGGGGTCGCGATGGGCGGCGAACCCGCGACCTTCGCCGGGCTCGCAGGAATTGGCGATCTGATTGCAACCTGCGCGAGCCGACAAAGTCGAAATCGCTTCGTAGGCGAAGAACTCGGTCGCGGCCGGACAATCAATGAGATCACCGCGGACATGAATCAGGTAGCAGAAGGGATCAAGACCAGCCGAGTCATGGTCGAGCTCGGCGCCAAGTACGATATTGATCTACCGATCGCCCGGGAGGTCTACGGCGTCATCTACGAGGGTCGCGACGCGACCGACGCCTACAGTGGACTGACCCGGCGCGAACCCGGCGCCGAAAACGAATCCGGCTGAACCGCTTTGACGCAAGTTCCGCGTTACACCGTGGAGGCGTTTTTGCCGATCAGTAGTTGACAGCGCCTTGGAGTCGGCGATGTTCTCGCCTTCCCATGTCCCCGACACGCGACTTGACGATTCGAACGATTGCGGCTGCTGAGGTTGATCTCTTTCAGCGGCAGCTGACCCGCGCCTTTGGTGGCGACCCCCTCCCCGAGGCGGACGAGTTCCGGCTGCTCGAGGTGTTGGATCTCGATCGCATGATTGCAGGATTCGACGGCGATCAGCTCGTGGGGACCTGCGCGGCTTTCACCCTGGACCTCACCGTGCCGGGCGGGATTCTGCCGATGGGCGGGACCACGGTGGTCTCGGTTCAGCCGACCCACCGCCGCCGCGGCCTGCTGCGCGGGATGATGAGCGCGCACATAAAAGACATACGCGACCGCGGCGAGCCCCTGGCCGGGCTGTGGTGTTCGGAATCTTCCATCTACCAGCAGTTCGGCTACGGCGCCGCAGCGGAGCTCTGCGAGATGAAGGCCGACTCGCGCAGAATCCACTTCGTCGGTGAGCCCGCGGACCGGAACCTGCGCACGATCGAGCCGGATGAAGCCTGCAAGGTGCTGCCAGAAGTGTATGACCGGGTGCGTCAGGGACGCCCCGGCATGTTCACCCGCAGCGCCGGCTGGTGGAAGAGCACTACCTTTCGAGACGTCGAGTCCGAGCGAGAGGGATACAGCGCCAAACGCTTCGTCATCTGCAGCGGCGAGGAGGGTGTCGACGGCTACGTCATCTATCAGCAGCAGGAAAAGTGGGATGAATTTCCCGAAGGCAATATTCGCGTAATCGAGTTGTTCGCCGCCACAGCCGAGGCGAGCGACGCGCTGTGGCGCTTCATCATGGACATCGATCTCTTTCCGAAGGTCAACTTCTGGAACATGGCGGTCGACGACGAACTCCCGTGGCGCGTGACCGAACCGCGTCGGGTGGAGCGCAGATTCCAGGACAGTCTCTGGCTTCGCGTGCTCGACATCCCCCGCGCGCTCTCCGGTCGCGTGTACTCCGAAAGTGGGCGCTGTGTTCTGGGCATCCACGATCCCTATCTGCCGGAGAACAGCGGCAGTTACGAACTTATTGCTGATGGAAAGGCAGCGCAGTGTCGCCGCATCCAGGCCGACCCCGACGTCCGTCTCGAGATCGACGCGTTGGGAACACTCTTCCTGGGCGGCCACCGAGCGACAACCCTGGCCCGGGCCGGCAGAATCGCGGGCACTCCCGCGGCCATCGAGTCACTCGACCGCATGTTTGCCTGGAGCCTGCTCCCGTGGTGTCCCGAGGTCTTTTGAGGGACGCCTTTCGCGATTCGGTGTAGGATGGGGTGTCGTTCGGCCCCCTGCGACAGCTGCACGGATCCGCTTCGACTGGAGGATCGCGATGGCGACGAACTTCGTTCAAGCGCGGGACGGCAGCCTGGTGGTCAAAACCGATAAACGTGGGATCGACATCCTGTCCGATCCGCTGCTCAACAAGGGAACCGGTTTCAGTGCCGAAGAACGTCGCACACTGAAGATCGAAGGGTTGCTTCCAAAGGCAGTCGCGGAGATCGGAGCCCAGGTGAAGCGGGCCCTGGACAACATCGCGCGCAAGTCTCCCGATCTCGAAAAGTACATCGGCATGATCTCACTACAGGACCGCAACGAGACGCTCTTCTATCGCTTGTTGCAGGACCATATAGAAGAGCTGATGCCGATCGTCTACACGCCTACCGTCGGTGAGGCGTGCACATCGTTCAGTCAGATCTTCAGGCGTGGTCGCGGGGTCTGGATTACCCCAGACGATCGGGGCCGCATCGACGAGGTACTTGCAAACGCAGACAACGGTTCCATCCGCTTGATCGTCGTCACCGACGGCGAGCGCATCCTGGGGCTGGGGGACCAAGGTGCCGGTGGTATGGGGATTCCGATCGGGAAGCTTTCCCTCTACACGGCGGCGGCGGGGATTCATCCGCGTCACTGCCTGCCCATTTGTCTCGACGTGGGCACGGACAACCAGACGCTGCTCGACGATCCGGAGTATGTAGGGGTACGCGAAGCGAGACTTCGAGGGGAACCCTATCAGTCGTTTGTCGCGGAGTTCATCGAGGCTGTGAAGCATCGCTTCCCGCGAGCGCTCTTGCAGTGGGAAGACTTCAAAAAGAACAACGCGATCGAATTGCTCGCTCGGTACCGCAAGGATCTCGCATCCTTCAACGACGACATCCAGGGCACCGCGGCCGTGGGTTTGGCCGCAGTGCTTGCGGCTGGCCGAAAGACCGGGACCCCGATCGACCAACAGCGGGTCGTGATCCTGGGCGCTGGAGCGGCAGGTGTCGGAATCGCTCACCAGTTGCGGGATGCGATGCATCGCGCGGGTCTCTCGGAGGAAGCGCTGATCCGGGCGATCGCCTTGATCGACAGTCGCGGAATGCTGGTCGACAGTCGAGAGATTTCTGACGAGTTCAAACGTGTGTTCGCATGGCCGGACAAACTCGCGCGCGCATGCGGGCTCGATCCAGGCAAAACGATTGATCTGCTCAAGGTCGTGGACGCGCTCGAGCCCACGATTCTGATCGGGACCTCGGGCCAGGCCGGCGCGTTCACCGAGGAGGTGGTTCGCGCGGTGCACAAGGGTTGTTCCGAGCCCGCGATATTTCCGTTCTCCAATCCCACGAGCAAGTGTGAAGCGGCGCCCGCGGATATCATTCGCTGGACGGGTGGACATGCGCTCGTTGCGACCGGTAGCCCCTTTCCGATGGTTGAATACGAAGGACGTTCATTCCGAATCGGTCAGAGCAACAACGTGTTCGTGTTTCCGGGGGTCGGGCTCGCGTGCCTGGTAGGTGATGTGCGCGAGGTGACGGATTCCATGTTCACGATCGCCGCGGAAATTGTCGCCGAGTCGGTTGAAAAGCAAGACCTCGACGAGGGAACGCTGTTTCCGCGACTGACCACATTGCGAGAAATCACCCACCGCATCGCCTGTGCCGTAATACGCGAAGCGAACGACCTCGGACTCGGGAACGAAATTCCGGACGGCGAAATCAAAAATCGGGTGTCGCAGATGATGTGGGAGCCCGCCTACCCCAAGATCGAAGCGGAGTAGCGGTAGCTTCTACCCTCATGCGCATCGGGCAAGGCGCGATCCATTTACGTTCTACCAAACTTGTTGCAAGCTTGAATATCGGGCTGTGTGCTCAGCCCCTCACCTCGAGAACTAGCGAACGCATGGTTTTGGGATTCCATTATCGTTCGGTTTCTGAGAGAATTTTGGCAGTGCGAAGAAGTGTCGCAACCGACATCATTGGACGAGTCGCGATTCGCGTCGGGATGTCAAACCATGGAGGATCGGATTCGCAAATGCATAGGCTGATTCGACTCTTCAGTACATCGATTGGTCGCAAACTCGTCATCGCCGTGACCGGAGCCATGCTACTCGGCTTTCTGCTGGGCCATATGCTCGGCAACATGGCTCTGTTCCAGGGACCCGAGGCGATCAACGCTTACGCGTCCTGGCTACAGGGCCATCCATTGTTGATTTTCATGCGCTTGGGCCTTGCTCTCGTGTTCGGCATCCACATCTATGCGGCGGTGCAACTCACCCGTGAGAACCGCGCCGCTCGACCCACCCGATACTCGCTGTCTCAGGTTTATCAATCGAGTTGGGCTTCTCGCTACATGGTGTTCACGGGGTTCCTGGTAATTGTGTTCGTCGTGGGCCACCTGCTTCACTTCACCTTTGGCGTGGTGTCACCGGAGAATTTCGGGAGTGTCGATGCAGCGGGTAGACACGACGTCTACTCCATGGTGGTAAACGGCTTTCGCAACCCGTGGATCTGTGGTGCGTACGTCGTCGCGATGAACCTGGTCGGCTTCCATCTCTTTCACGGAACCCGAAGCTTGTTTCAGACGGTGGGTATCAATCACACCAGTTACAACGGAGCAATTCGCGCGGCGAATCTCACGGTCGTAGCGATCTTCGTGATCGGAAACTGCTCTATTCCCATCCTGGTGTACGCCGGGGTCATTGGTCTACCAGGGGGATGATGTGAACCTCGACAGCCGAGAACCGGACGGTCCGCTGGAACAGAAGTGGGAGAAGTCTCGCTTCGACATGAAGCTCGTGAACCCCGCAAATCGGAGAAAATATACCGTGATCGTGGTCGGGTCAGGGCTTGCGGGCGCTTCTGCGGCTGCGACCTTGGGCGAACTCGGTTACGACGTTCATTGTTTCTGTTTTCAAGACAGCCCGCGAAGGGCGCACAGTGTCGCAGCCCAGGGTGGCATCAACGCCGCGAAGAACTATCAGAACGACGGCGACAGTGTGCAGCGACTCTTTTACGACACGATAAAAGGAGGCGATTTTCGTGCGCGAGAGAGCAACGTCTATCGGCTTGCACAAATCAGTTCGCGCATCATCGATCAGTGCGTGGCCCAGGGAGTTCCCTTTGCCCGGGAATACGGTGGGCTGCTCGACAATCGCTCGTTCGGTGGCGCCCAGGTTTCGCGAACGTTCTATGCGCGGGGCCAGACCGGTCAGCAACTATTGCTCGGCGCCTACGGCGCCCTGAGCCGACAGATCGCTGCGGGTACGGTCAAAATGCACTCTCGGGTGGAAATGCTCGATGTGGTGATCGTCGATGGGAGGGCGCGGGGGATCATCACCCGGCACCTGGTATCGGGACGCATCGCGCGCTGGGCCGGTGAAGCGGTCGTTCTTGCGACGGGCGGATACGGAAACGTCTTTTATCTCAGCACCAACGCCATGGGGTGCAACGTCACCGCTGCCTATCGCGCCTATAAGAAGGGCGCGCTGTTTGCGAACCCTTGTTACACGCAGATTCATCCGACGTGCATTCCGGTCGCTGGCGAGTACCAATCCAAACTCACCTTGATGAGCGAGTCCCTGCGCAATGACGGACGCATCTGGGTACCCAAGGCGGTCGGAGACGATCGCGACCCCTGGCTCATTCCCGACGAAGAGCGCGATTTCTACCTCGAACGTAAATACCCGGCGTTTGGAAACCTCAGCCCGCGAGATATTTCTTCGCGCGCGGCCAAAGAGGTTTGCGACGAGGGGCGAGGGGTCGGAACCCTGGGCCGGGGTGTGTATCTCGACTTCAGGGATGCGATCGATCGGGTGGGCAAGGACACCATCAAGGAGCGCTACGGAAATCTCTTCGATATGTACCAGAAGATCACCGGAGAGAATCCTTACGAGCGTCCAATGCGTATCTATCCGGCTTCCCACTACACGATGGGAGGTTTGTGGGTCGATTACCACTTGATGAGCACGGTCGAAGGGCTCTTCGTGATGGGGGAGGCGAATTTTTCTGATCACGGCGCAAATCGCCTGGGCGCCAGTGCGCTCATGCAAGGGCTGGCGGATGGTTACTTCGTGATCTCCGATTCGATCGGCAACTACCTGGGCGCCACGAGGCTTACGAAGGTCGATTCCGAGCTTGCGGAGTTTCGCGATGCCGAGAACGAGGCCCGCGCCGCGATTCAGAAGCTCCTGGACGTCAACGGCACTCGCTCTGTAGATTCCTTTCACAAAGAACTCGGTCACATCATGTGGGAAGGCTGCGGAATGGCACGCAATGAAGACGGGCTCAAGAAAGCGATCGCTGATATCTCGACCCTGCGCGACCGCTTCTGGCAGGATGTGCGCGTGACGGGAAAGAACGAAGAGTTCAACGTAAGCCTCGAACAAGCCGCTCGGGTGGCGGATTTTCTCGAGTTTGCCGAGGTGCTCTGTTACGACGCCCTGGATCGCGACGAATCGTGTGGCGCGCACTTCCGAGAAGAGCATCAAACTCCCGACGGCGAGGCCAAGCGTGACGACGAGAACTTTGCCTATGTTGCGGCCTGGGAGTTTACCGGCGTCGGGAACAAGCCAGCGCTTTCCAAGGAACCCCTTGTATTCAAGAACGTGGAACTCTCGACCAGGAGTTACAAGTGAATCTGACACTCCACGTATGGCGCCAGGAAAATCAAGAAAGCGAAGGCCGGATGGAGGTCTATCAGGCCAACGATGTCAGTGAAGACAGCTCGTTTCTCGAGATGCTCGATCAAGTCAACGAGTCGCTGATCGTATCCGGAGGAACTCCAATCGCGTTTGATCACGATTGCCGCGAGGGAATCTGTGGCATGTGTTCGCTGGTGATCAACGGCATTGCTCACGGACCACAAAAGGAAACGACCGCCTGTCAGTTGCATATGCGTCACTTCAAGGACGGCGACACGATCACGATCGAACCCTGGCGAGCGAGGGCATTCAAGGTCATTCGGGACCTCGTGGTCGACCGCCGTGCGCTGGATCGAATCATCCAGGCCGGGGGGTACGTCTCGATCAATACTGGGTCCGCACCGGACGCCAATTCAATTCCCATCGCAAAAGAGGATGCAGAGGCCGCGTTCGACGCCGCCCAGTGCATTGGCTGTGGCGCGTGTGTGGCCGCATGCCCCAACGCTTCGGCGATGCTGTTTGTCGCAGCCAAGACGGCGCAACTCAGTCGACTTCCGCAGGGACAACCCGAACGCATGAAGCGCGCCGTTCATATGGTCGAAGCGATGGATCGCGAGGGCTTCGGTGGCTGCACAAACCATTATGAATGTGAGGCTGTCTGTCCCAAGGGCATTCCCGTCACATTCATCGCCGAGCTCAACCGAGATTTCTTCAAGGCGGCCTTGCTGAGTCAAGAGTTCAGTCCCCTCGCACCTCCTGTGGAGATCGACGAGTAGCGGCTGTCGCGTACCCCGCGACAAACACGCCGGGAAAATGCCCGCGGGCTGAATCATGCGGGCTGGTTCAAGCTCGGTTGATTCTCATACTTGAAACTCGAAAGTGTCGCCGAAAATCGCGAGTCCGCGGGGTTTGGCAACATTGATTGTCAATCAATGTTCAACACTCTGCGTTGGGATCGTGGTATGTTGCGCCTCTCCTGCCTGGGCCCGAACTGGCCAAGATCCAAAATTCCATCCCAAGATGTTTGCCGGAGTGCATAACGATGAATGACCCCTCGCGAAAGGAATTCGAATCTACTGAGGAAGCTCGCATCGCCGCAATTCTGCGCAGTGGTGCGATCGATGCTCCTCCCGACGAACAACTCGATCGCATCACCCGCATGACTGCGCGCGTCTTCGGTGTTCCGATCGCAATGGCGACTATCATCGATGCTGACTACATCTGGATCAAGTCCAGTGTCGGGTTCGAGCCTACTTGTCTCGAGCGGGAGGATGGACTCTGTGAACTAGTCATCAAGACTGGATCGGTCGTGCAGCTAAACGACGCGCGAAAACATCCGGTCGCGAAGCTTCATCCCCTGGTCGACAACGGGGAGGGGATCGTCTTTTACGCCGGTGCTCCAATTCGAAACTCGGAAGGTCATATCCTCGGCACGCTGTGCATTGCGGATCTGAAGGAGAGATCATTCAGTGAATACGACCGCAAAACTCTTCAAGACTTTGCCGATTGGGTGGTGGACCTGATCGAGCGACGCCGCGCCGAACGCGAAAGGGGCGAGGACCGTCTTCGCTTCCAGGCCCTTTCCAATAATCCGCAGCTCGAGATGATCGAGGTCGATGATACAGGTGTGATCGTGGACTCAAGTCACACCGTATTGAAGGAATCAGGATTCGATCAATCCGAAATCGTGGGCCAGCCCCTTTTGAAGTTCATTCACCCGGATTCACAACAAGAGATGATTGCGGCGCTCAACAGTGTGATCAACGGAGATTCCATCGAGATTTTCACGGACATTATATACAAGGACGGAAGTACTCATACCTTCGAGGTGTCGTCTTGTCCCATTCAAATCGAGAGCGGGGCGACCCATGCGATGTCGATTCTGTGGGACGTCACTGAGCAACTGCTGATCGAAGCCAAAGTGTCCATCGCCGAAAGGCGCTACCGAAAGTTGTTCGAAACCAGTCGAGATGCAATGGCATTCCTCACCGTAGCCGATGGCAAGATCATGGAGGTCAATGGCGCGTTCTGTGAACTGACCGGCTACTCGAAGGAAACCCTCGAGCAGATGCTGTATTCGGACCTGCGCTCTGCGGACGTTGACCCCGAGCAGTTGCAGGAAGATCTCGTACAACTCGAGACCACGGGGATTTCTCCGGAGCGCGAGCGCGAGATGCGCTGTAGAGACGGCTCGGTGGTCCCGGTTTCGGTATGCGCCTGGCTGTTGACCGACGATCGGAACGAACCACTCGCCATCTTGTCTCGTACCCGCAACATCACCCAGCAGAAACAACTCGAGCGTGCCCAGGCCCAGCAGCAAGACCATCTCGAAACCCAGGTTGCCCAGCGCACCCAGGAGCTCGAAGAAACGCTCACCCGGCTTCGCCGGGCCGAGCGCCTCGCGTCCGTGGGAACCCTCGCGTCGGGCCTTGCCCATCAGATCAACAACCCCATCGGGTCGATATTGAACTCGGCTGAATACGCATTGCTTTGCGAAGAAGACCAGGACGCCGATTCGGTTTGGAAGGAAGCGCTGCTCGAATCGGTCGCGCAAGCCAGACGCTGTGGGCGAATCGTTCGCAGCATGTTGCAGTATTCCCGCGGTGCGCGAACCGAGCGGTGGGCCGAAGACTTTGGAGACGTGCTGCAGCGCGCGCTCAACGCCACCCAGTCCTATGCAAAGTCCAATCATGCAACGATCAAGGTTACGGAGGACGGCCGTCCCACACCCGTGTTGGTGAATCCGATCGAGATGGAGCAGGTGTTGGTCAATATCATCAACAACGCGATCGAATCGAATGCTTCGGGTGCCAACATTTCGATTCAGCTCCAGGCGCGGGAGGAGCAGGTCTGTATTGCGGTTACGGACGATGGCAGGGGAATCCCGCGCGAGCATACGAGCCGCGTGCTCGATCCGTTTTACACGACCCGTCAGCAGGAGGGTGGAACCGGGCTCGGGCTGAGCGTCGCGGCAGGCATTGCGGTCGAATTTGGCGGCACACTGTCGGTGGCCAGCGAACCCGCCGCAGGTACGACCGTGACCATCATCATGCCACTGGCAATATCCACGACCACGCAGGATGCGCGGCTCTGAAGCCTCGCGGGTGATGGGGCGTGGGTTCTTCAATTGGCTGCGCTGCGACGCGAGGACAAAGCCGGAAAATTCACGAGGCGCAGGTTGAGGAACGGGGATCGGGTGGCGTCTCAGCTTTCGCCTTCAACCCGCGGTTGATCGACGAAGATGGGCGATGACCACGCGCGTTCTTCGGTTTCTGCGAGACAGTCGTCGTCGTTGGGGCGCGCACTACACGGCGAAACCTCGACACAGCGCCCCGATTCGTCGTAGCTGCACCCCAATGGATTCGCGCCGACCGCGAGACTCGGGGCCTCGATTGCGCGTACGTAGTAGATGACGTCGCGTCCGAGTCGTTCGTATTCCGGGTCGCTGAATGCGACCCGGCAGCCCCCACCGTCCCCAGGGCACGGAATGACCTTCCACGGATCGTCGATCAGTCCCACGATTTCTTCGTCAGCGTTCAGCTGAGGCTGTATGCGCACCACCTCAATTCTGGTGATGGGACGCCGGGTGTCCGATGGGTTGTAACACTCACCCTGGCACAAGCGATCGATGCGGTCCTCACTCATCGCCGAAAGCGCGTCGGCCGGGCAGCCGGGCTTCTGTTCGAAGGAACCGACCGCGCGCACCTGGAAGATGGGCGGCTCCCGAAGTTCGACACTGCTGCCCATGGGTTGCGGCGCACCGTCCGGCCCATTCAGGAGATCGAACCAGAGCAAAATGCGCGGACCACTGGTTCCGTAGACCTCCCGGCGTTGCATCGCATCCCAAATTTCTTCTCGACTGCGTCCGTTGCTGTGAACCGCCGCCAGGCCGCCGTTCAAGAAAAAGGAAGCAGCGCGTTCGGTTTCGAAGATGGCGAAGACCGCGGTGCTGAACTTTTGATCGTACTTCTCCGAGTATGCTTTTGGCTTGGACTTTGCCTTGTAGCCCAGAGGTGTATCAATGAAGTTGCCAAAGCGCGCCTCGGTGAATTCCGAGCGCGCGACCTCCTTGTAGCCCGTACCGGGTCGCGCGGAATGATTGTCGCTCGCGGCGATCATGCCGAAGCGGAAGCGGCCGCTGTCATCGTCTCGTCCCGGTCGCCCCAGCGCGAGGATGTACTGAACCGAATTCTTTGGTCTGTAGTTGAACGTAGGCTGAAAGCAGTCACGGCACTGACCCGAATCCTGCCATTCGGATGTTTCCACGCCGGGAACCGTATTTGCGCCACTATTGCGATACGCATCTACGTAATTTTGCCGCGCGATCTCGGCGCGGCCCGCGCACTCTTCGGAGCTTTCACCGGCGCCCATGCACCGCGCCTCGATGATTTCTCCCGCGCGCCAACACGACGGCAGGTAGTTGCTGTTCGGCGCTGGGCAGCGACGCTCTCCATCCGCATCGGTTGTCACTTCGTTGAACGGGCGAAACTCTTCCGCGTTTCCGTGGCCGCTCATGACCTCGATGATTCGCTGGCGGTTCGGGTCGTGCATGCCCGGTGCGATCTGCTTGTCCCAGGAAGAGCCGAGAGGTGTATAGAAGCCCCAGGTGGTGCCGTGCGGGATCACCATCGCCTCGTGGCCCCATTCATCGAGTTTGGCGAAGAGAATGTCGGGCGTGCCCGCGCTTTCCTGACAATCGCGTGGCAGGTCTCTCACCGCCACACCCTCCTGGCAGGGGACGTTGGTCTGGATCTCGGCCAGATAGCGGGCCAGCTCAGGTCCACCGGAGTTGAACAGATAAGCCGCCATGCCTCCAACCAAAACCTTGTTAGGCGCGGTCTCGCTGATCGGCGGAGTTCCAGGG
>JADFNE010000011.1 GCA_022563535.1 Myxococcales bacterium | reverse complement strand
GCATCACCGAGGAGCGTCTGGGGTGAGGGGCCTCGCCGGCGAAGTAAAGCGAAGTCCAAGCCCCTTGAGCCGAGCCGACAATTGAAACCAATCGACCCACGCCCAAAAACAGTGCCCCAAAGAAAACAGCCATTCGCCGGAGAGGCCCCTCACCCCAGACGCGGCCCGCGAGCGAAGCCCTAGTCGTCGAGCCCGAAAACCTGTTCGATCGGATACAACCCCGCCTCCCGCCCAATCAACCAAGCCGCCGCCCGAACTGCCCCCACAGCAAAATGCTCCCGCGTCGCCGAGCGATGCACCAGCTCGATGCGCTCACCCTTGCCCACGAACATCACAGTGTGTTCGCCAGTGTTGTCCCCACCGCGCAGAGTTTGAATGCCAATCTGGTCCTGGGGCCGCGCACCAATCTCGCCAGCGCGCTCGAGCACCAAATGATCTTCGAGCACTTGCTCTCGGCCTTTGGCCACCGCTTCCGCGAGGAAAAGTGCAGTGCCACTCGGGGCGTCGCGCTTGGCGCTGTGGTGTATCTCGAAGAGTTCTGCGTCGAAGCCATCGCCCAGGCGACGACTGGCTTCGCGCGTGAGCCAACCCAGAACGTTCACCGCGAGTGAGAAGTTGGGTGCGTGAATCACGGGAATGCGCTGGGCCATGGCGGCGATCTCCGCGCGTTCTTCCGGACGGAAGCCGGTCGTGCCCGTGACGTACGCCACCCCGGCGTCGGTTGCGGCGCGAAGATTCGCGAGGGTCGACGTCGGAATCGAAAAATCGATCACAACCTGACAGCCCCCGAGTGCGCTCTTCACATCATCCGTGACCACGACCTCGGATTCGACTCGAGTGCCAAGCTCGGGATGTCCGCTGCGTTCGAGGGCGGCGCCCAGACACAGATCCGTGTGCGCCGAAACCTGAGCGCA
The DNA here is from genome assembly GCA_022563535.1 of Myxococcales bacterium. Classification (NCBI taxonomy): domain Bacteria; kingdom Pseudomonadati; phylum Myxococcota; class Myxococcia; order Myxococcales; species Myxococcales bacterium. Next base: position 89,561 of record JADFNE010000011.1, on the reverse strand, counting down.
AATCTGCTCTCCCATGCGGCCGAGCGCCCCGACGACCAGTACGCGTTTCCCTTCGCCCATTACAAGATCCCCAGTTCTTTCATGACCGCCTGGAGGCGATCGCGATTGGGTTGCGTGAGTTGGGTCAGGGGCAACCGGATGTCGTCCTGCATGACGCCCATTAGCGCCAGCGCCGCCTTTACGGGAATCGGATTTGTTTCAGTGAAGAGCGCGTTAAACAGCGGCAACAGCTGATAGTGCAATTCTCGGGCGCGCTCCGCGTCCCCAGATCGAAACGACTGGTGCAACTCCATCATGGCAGTGGGGACAATATTGGATGTTACGGCGATTCCGCCCTTGCCTCCAATTGCAAGAATCGGAAGCAGCAGCGTGTCGTCTCCTGCAAGCACATCGAAGTCGTCGGGACACAGCGCGATCACTTGTGCGATCTGTTCGAGATTGCCAGACGCCTCTTTGACCCCCACGATGAACTCGTTTTCGGCGAGACGCGCGAGGGTTTCGGGCGTGATGTTGGAAGCCGTGCGTCCGGGGATGTTGTAGATCATCAGCGGAAACTGGGTCTCGTTCGCGATGGCTTCGAAGTGTTCGACCAGTCCCTGCTGAGTGGGTTTGTTGTAGTAGGGCGAGAGCAACAGTGCCGCCGTCGCTCCCGCTTCCTTGGCGTATCGGGTAAAGCCAATGGCTTCGCGGGTGTTGTTCGAACCCGTGCCCGCCATCACCGGCACGCGACCCGCTGCAGCCGAGATCACAATGTCGATGACCTGGTGGTGCTCTTGCACCGAAAGGGTCGCGGATTCGCCCGTGGATCCGCAGGGCACCAGTCCAGCGATCCCCGCGGTGATTTGATTTTCGACCAACTGACGCAACGCGGGTTCGTCGATCTTGTCGTCGCGAAATGGGGTGACGAGTGCAGTAAAGACGCCTTCGAACATGATTACGCCTCCTCGAGCGGGATGCTTCCCGCAAATACATGCTGGGCTGGGCCCGTCATCAAAACCGGAGATTGATCGTCCGCCCAGGCGATTTCGAGTTCACCTCCGCGCAGTTCAACCACGACCTTTCGATCTACTACGCCGCGCAACATGCTGACGACGGCCGCCGCGCAAGCACCGCTGCCACAAGCCAACGTCTCACCGGTACCGCGCTCCCAGGTGCGTTGACGAAAGCGACTGCGATCCACGATCTCGATGAACTCGACGTTTACGCGATTTGGAAACGCGGAATGCCTCTCGATTGCGCTGCCCAACTCGTGAACCGCTGTAGTGTCGACGTTGTCGACCACCACTACCGCGTGCGGGTTGCCCATCGAAGCCGAAGACAGCGTGACGCGCTCGCTCGCCCCAGCTTCCAGCGCGACGTCCAACGTGACATCCAACACGGGCCCATCGCCACTGCCGAGAGTCGTCGGGATCTTTGCGGGTTCGAGGACCGGCAAGCCCATGTCCACCCGGACCATGCCCTCACCCGCCCAGCGTGGGCGAACCACGCCCGAGAGGGTTTCGACGCTGATCTCGTCGGCGTCGGTATGACCGTGATCGCGCAAATACTTGTAGAAGGCGCGAATGCCGTTCGCGCACATTTCCACCTGGGAACCGTCGGCGTTGAAGATCTCCATGCGAAAGTCGGCATTCTGAGACTCGCGAACCACCAGGATCTGATCCGCGCCAATTCCGAACTGGCGATGCGAGATGCGTCGCGAAAACGCGCCGAGATCTTCGGGCATGACGTCGCGAATCGCGTCGAGGATGATGACGTCGTTTCCGGCACCGTGCATTTTGGTGAAGGGAACACTTTTAGACGGGCTACTCATGGATCGATCCTATGGCAAAAAGCGCGTGACGACGAACGAAACCGCCGTCAAATGCTTGGATTGTCGGAGCCTGGGGGCAGAAGTCGCAGCGGAACCTGTACGGGAAGAACGAATCAGGACGACCGCCGCCAGGCCGGCGCGGGCGTCCTAGGGCTTGCCGTTCTTTCGCGCTTCGTCGTCGCTGTCCTGATCCAATGCGAGTTTGCTTGTTCCCGGCTGCTCCTGCGCCCCGAAGCCCTGCTGCGCGACTCGCACCGGCCTTCCGTACTTTCCGCAGGCCAGCGGCGCCACCATCGCGGCAGTGCACGACATCGCGATCAACATCACCACAATGCGGCGCATCATTTGGGACCTTCGATCTGCAGTCCCGCGCTTTCGAGAGCCTGGGCTTCTTCTTCGAGTTCACGCGTCGCGACATCGAGGGCTTCGCTCACGCGTTTCTGCGAGGTTCCGCCGATGAGTTCGCGCTTGGCGAGACTGCGCTCGAGATTCAGCAGGTCGGCCGATGGCGCGCGGAACGCCGAGTGGAAACCCTGCATCTCAGCTTGGCTGAGCGAGGTCAGGGACACGCCTTCCCGGCTGCAGTGCCCCACAATTTTTCCCACCGCCTGATGGGCCTCTCGGAACGGCACACCGTCGAGGACCAGAATCTCCGCCAGGTCGGTCGCGAGCAACATCGGGTCCCGGGCGGCATCCGCCATGCGAGCTTCGTTGACCTGCAGGGTCGCGAACGAGCCGCTCATGACTTCGAGACAATCGCGCAGGGTTGTCGCCGAATCGAAGAGCGGTTCTTTGTCTTCCTGCATGTCGCGGTTGTAGGTCAGGGGCAGGCCCTTCATGGTGGTCAAGAGCGAGACCAGGTTGCCGATCGCCCGGCCGGATTTGCCCCTCACCAACTCGGGCACGTCGGGATTCTTCTTCTGAGGCATCAAGCTCGAACCGGTCGAATACGCGTCCGCGAGTTCGACGAAGCCAAACTCCGCACTCGACCAGATGACCAGCTCTTCCGCGAAGCGCGAGAGGTTGACCATGCAGATCGCCGCTGCAGATAGAAACTCCAGCACGAGGTCCCGCGCCGCCACACTGTCCATGCTGTTGCGCGTGGGTTCGTCGAAGCCGAGTGCCCGGGCCGTATCTGCGCGATCGAGTGGCAGGGTGGATCCGGCCAGGGCTCCCGCGCCGAGAGGGCAGCGTCGGACCCGCGTCCGCAGGTCCGCAAAGCGCTCGGCGTCTCGCCCGAGCATCTCGACATAGGCGAGCCAGTGATGGGCCAGCCGCACGGGTTGAGCGCGCTGCAAGTGGGTATAGCCGGGCAAGATGGTGTCGATGTGCTGTCGGCTCCGCTCAACCAAGATCTGGCGAAGCCCGAGCAGTCCCATTTCGGTTGCCCAGCAGGTCTCTCGTAGATACAGGGCCGTATCGGTGGCCACCTGATCGTTTCGCGAGCGGCCGGTGTGAAGTCGTCCCGACACCGGACCGATCTGCTCTCGCAGGCGTGACTCGATGTTCATGTGAATGTCTTCGAGGGCTGGGTCGAATGGAAACGTGCCGGTCTCGATCTCGACTTCGATTGCGCGCAGGCCCGCGATCAACGCCTCCGCGTCTTCAGCGGGGATGATCTTGGTCCTGGCCAGCATCTGGGCATGGGCGATCGAACCCCGAATGTCGTAGCGCGCCAGCGCACGGTCGAAGTGAACGGAAGCGCTGAAGCGCTCAACGGTTGGATCCGTCGCACCGCTGAAGCGCCCGCCCCAAAGTTTCGTGGACTTTGGGTCGCCCGCTCGGCTCTCTTTCGTTTTGCTTTTCTTGTCTTTGCTCATGCCTGTCGGTCCGTTGATTGAACCCAGGTAATCTCGCGGTTTCCAAGCAGAATCACAAGCTCTGCCCGGGTTTTCCGGCGGTGCTAGCTTGTGTTCGGGGTGATCTGGCAAGCCCCCGGGGAGAGGTGCGATTTTGGGGACCCGGGCGACCAAAGGACCCGCACGGTCAAAGCGCAAAGAAGCCGCGCGCAAGCGCGGCGGCGCAAAGAAGCGCAGTGACTCCGGCTACAGCGTCGGCTGGGTAGTCGTGCGCGTGCTGACGGTGTTGGCCTTTATTTTCGGCTTGTCGACCGCGAACTGGATCGTTTCGATGAACCGCATTGTGGTGGATCGATTCGACGGCCAGCGCTTCGCGGTTCCCTCCAAGGTGTACTCCGCCCCGGACATCCTCTACCCGGGCCTCGACGCCGAGCTGATCGATCTGCGGGGCACCCTGGCGCGCTTGGGCTATCGAGAACAGACGGTGACCGCCGGGCGCCCCCTGCGCCCCGGCCTCTACCGCTGGTCGAAGAACCGCTTGCGAGTCTATCTGCGGGCCTTCAGCCATCCGACCCGCCCCGAGCCCGCCCGAGATATCGTGATCCGCTTCAAGGGAAACGTGATCGCCGAAATGCGCGAACTCCCGCGCTCGCGCGAAGTCGGCGCAGTCCTGCTCGAACCCGAACTCGTGGGTGCCTACTTTGGCAGCGAGCGTGAGCAGCGCGAACTCGTGAAGCTCGAATCCGTACCCCAGCACCTGATCGACGCGGTGTTGGCCGTCGAGGACCGTCGCTTCGCAAGCCATCATGGGGTTGATTTGACCCGCATCGGTGGCGCGATGCTCGCCAACCTACGCGCCGGCGGCGTGCGCCAGGGGGGCAGCACGCTCACCCAACAACTGGTCAAGAACTTCTTTCTGACTCCGGAACGAACCCTGCGCCGCAAGTTTCAGGAAGCCGTGATGGCGCTGATCGTGGAAGCCCAATATTCAAAGCGCCAAATTCTTCAGAGCTATCTGAATGAAATCTATCTAGGACGTCGTGGGGCGACTTCGATTCACGGAGTCGGGGAGGCTACGCGTTACTACTTTGGCAAGACGGTCGCCGAACTCGTGCCCGCCGAATCGGCGTTGCTGGCCGCCATCATCCAGAGTCCAAATCGGCTTTCACCTCATCGCAACCCCGAATCGGCCCGGGAACGGCGCGATCTAGTACTCGAGTTGATGCGCAAGCAGGGGCGACTCGAACTGGAAGAATTCAACTTGGCTCGGGGTACGCCGCTGGACGTCGCGATGCCGACCACCGAGTCCGGAGACGCGCGTTACTTCCTCGATCTGCTGAGACAGCAACTCCCCGAAGCCTACGACCGCACGCTATTGCAGACCGAGGGACTGAAGATCTACTCGACTCTCAATTCGAGACTCCAGCGCGCCGCGGTGCGCGCGCTAGTGGAGGGCCTGGAGTCGATCGAACGTCTCAATCCCGAGCTCCTGAGCGAGAATCCGAGCAAGAGGCTACAGGGTTGCCTGATCGCGATGCGTCCCCAGACCGGAGAGATCCTGGCGCTGGTGGGCGGTCGAAATTATGGCCAATCGCAGTTCAATCGCTGCACCCAGGCGCGCAGGCCCGCCGGCAGCGTGTTCAAACCCTTCATATATCTCGCGGCGCTCGAAAATCGCGACGGCCCGCCAATCGCCACCCTGGCGAGTTTTCTCGATGATGTCCCGCTGGAGATCGAGACTCGTGACGGAGTCTGGCGGCCACAGAACTACGATCATGAATTTCGCGGGCGTGTTTCGCTCCGCAGCGCACTCGAGCGCTCGCTCAATGTTCCCTCGGTTCGTCTGGCACTGCGGGTCGGGATCGATCGCGTGGCCGAAATGGCGAAGCGCATGGGCGTAAACAGCTACCTGCCTCTGGTGCCGAGCCTGGCCCTCGGCACTGCAGAACTCTCGCCGATGGAGATTGCCCGGGCTTACGCGACCCTGGCGAGTGGAGGTGTGCGTCCCACCCCCCATACCTTCGAGGACGTCACCGCCGAGAATCGTACGCTCGAGCAGCGCCGTCTCGAACTCCGGCAGGTCATCGACCCGGGTCTCGCGCACCTCGGAGTTTCGTTGCTAGAGGGCGTGGTAAACCGGGGCACTGCGCGACGCTTGCGCTGGCTGGGACTGAAGGGAGCGCTGGCGGGAAAGACCGGGACGACCGACGACGAACGGGACCTTTGGTTTGTTGGGTTTACCCCCGAGTTGGTCGCGGTGGTCTGGCTGGGATTCGATGAGCCGCGCAGCATCGGGGTTTCGAGTAGTCGGGGCCCGCTGCCCATCTGGGCGAGCTTCATCAAGGAAGCGATGGGAAACGAGATGCGTGGAAGCTTCATTCCGCCGGGCAATATCGAACACCTCGAGATCGATCCTCGTTCCGGCGCGCTGGCGATGCCGGGTTGTCCCAGTCGTCAGGCTGAAATCTTCCTCGCCGGCACGGCTCCCAGCGAAATTTGTGACGGTCGCAGGCGCAGTCCGGTTGCCGGGCGAGAGTTGGATCGCCATGATCCACGGCGGCAGGACCGAGTTCGCTCGCGCGAACAGAATCGTGGACTCTTCGGCTGGCTGCGAGAAATTTTGTAAGAGGTCGCGAGTGGATCCATTCCGCCTGTTTCGCTCCACCCGAACATCGCGAGCAGATAAATGTCTCGCTCGCCTTTTCAGCTCGTTGAGCCTAGGTTTAAAGGACAATCTCGTGTCGCAACCGCATTATCGTTTCTTGTCGATTGTATTCGCTGTGCTGTTGACTGGTGCGAACCTTGGCTGCATCACCGATCGGTCGAGCTGGAACGAGCTTACGCCGGTGCGTATCTCGAGCTTGCTCGAATCAGGAGACGCGGCGCGGCGCGCTTCGCTGCTTCTCATCGATGAAGGACTCGAGTCCGACGCGCGGGGCCAACCGGAGGCAGCCCTGGCCCGCTACGAGCGCGCGCTGCAGGTCGATGCAACCAATCCCTATGTTTATCTCGCAATTTCACGTCATCACGTTGAAGGGCGGGACCCGGCCCGCGCACTGCAGTTTCTCGACCACGCCGAATCACTGTTGCGAATGAGAGGTGGTCTGTCCGACGAAGTGCAGGTTCATCTGCTCGGACTGAGGGGAGCTGCCCTCTATGATTCGGGTCAACTCTCGGAAGCGGCCGAGCTACTCGATCGCGCTCGCGCACTTTCGCCAAAGATTTGGGGCGACGGTTCACTCGATGCTGACGAACTGCGCTGATGCATGTGGGATCTTTACACATACGTCCATGAATTGATTCAGTTTCGATCCGATCGCGATGGGCCGGTAAGCATTTACAGTTCTTCGTCGAGAGAGTGTTAACAAGTTCGCTCGTCGAACGACTCACTGGAGTAAAGTCAAGCGCAAAGACGATGCGCGTCTCTCAATCTTTCAAGTTCGCAGATCAGCCGAATGCCGGGTGAGGCAGGTAATTATTTCACCCGACGCAAAAATTAGTTGGCCCAGAATTTTTCCTTTTGGATCGGTGGAGTCCCCGAGCAATCGACATTGATCTGTGTCAATTATCTCAACGCGTGATGATTGATCGTTGACAGTTCCGCACGCCTTGCGATAACTAGTGCTCCTCTCAAATATGCCAACGGCAACCGGCCAAGAAAAACTCATCGGTGACCCTCCAATGATCTCTCTGACCCATTTCGTCGATACGGCAAACAGCATAGAGCTCCGCGAGTTAGCACCTCTCGCACAGTTGGACGGGACAGTGAAATCCTTGTCCCCTCTCTTCACATATTCCCTCCGCTACGACCGCTACGACCGCCGTCTTCTTGAGACCCATTTTGGCGATCAGCGAGACCGCGAATCATCGGTTAACGCAGTTAACATACTTGCTGTCCACACCAAGGACGCCAGAAGGGACGCCAGAAGGGACGCCAGAAAGGACACCAGGCAAGGCACCATGACAGCAAGAACCGCGATGACAGAAGACGTCATAGAGTTCGAACATCAAGTTGACCTTTAACCCTCCGCAACCGAGAGCAGCCCATACATGACAAAATCAAAGAGCGACTATTCGATTCAGACAGTCAGCAACGCACTGAGGGTCTTGGAGGTCTTCTCTGAAAAAGACGAAATCGGTGTCAGCGATTTGTCTCGGCGCCTCGGTCTGCACAAAAACAACGTCTTTCGTCTCCTCGCCACCCTCGAGGAGAATGGTTACATCGAACAGAGTGCTCGCAGTGAGCAATATCGTCTGGGAACGGGTTGCCTCGAACTTGGGCGCGCCTTCGCGCGAGGGAACACGCTGCTGCGGAGTGCTCGTCCGATCCTGGCCGAGTTGAGCGCGGCACTGGGCGAAACCGTCCACATTGCAAAGCTGCGCGGGTCCGAAGTGATTCACCTCGATAGCGAAGTCCCCGAGCAGCTGATCTTGACTTCCTCTCGGATCGGCTTGCGCCTGCCAGCAAATTGCACGGCCATGGGTAAAGTCTTGCTCGCCGGACTCGCACCCGAGCCCCGTGCAAAACTCGTCAATGAATTGTTCTCCCAGCCCGACAGCGAATCCGGGACGCCGAACACCATCGTCGACCGCGATAAGTTCTCCGAGCATCTGTCGTCAGTTGCCATCCAGGGGTTTGGCGTGGATCTGGAAGAGCACGAAGTCGGCCTGTGCTGCGTCGCGGCACCGGTGTTCGACGAAAGCGGTCAGACCGTGGCCGCAATCTCAGCTTCGGGCCCCAGCTTCCGACTCACTCAAGACCGTTTGCTCGGCACCGTGGCGCCAGCCGTAGTAGCCGCCGCCAACAAACTGAGTCGCAACCTGGGCCGGTAGCCCCCCGGCGAGGGACTCACCCCCTCACCCCGTAAATTTCGGTTCCCGCTTCTCGAGAAACGCCCCGATCCCCTCGGTGTGTTCTTCGCTGGAAAAGACGAGCCCAAACGCATTCTGCTCGAGTGCGTGCGCCGTTCGAACATCGGCGTCCTGTCCTTGGTGAATCACCCGCTTGGCGAGTTGCACCGCTTCCGGTCCCGCTTCTGCAACGGCCTGTGCGGTTTCGAGTGACTTGGCCATCAGCTCTTCAGGTTCGAAGACCCGGTTCGCGAGCCCGATCCGGGCTGCCTCGTCGGCTCTGATGTTGGCACCGGAACACACGAGTTCCTTCGCCCAGGCAACGCCCACTCGGCGGACCAGACGACTGGTTCCGCCAAAGCCGGGAATCAGCCCGAGCTTGACTTCGGGCTGACCAAAGCGCGCCTTGGTCGAGGCATAGATCCAGTCGCACGACATCGCGAGCTCACATCCGCCACCCAACGCAAACCCATTTACGGCGGCGATCGTGGGCACTGCGAGTTGTTCCAGCGACGCGAATACCCGATGCCCCAGGCGGCTGAACTCTTCGGCTTCACGGGGACTCATGTGGCTCATGGCTTCGATATCGGCCCCCGCGGCGAAGGCCCGGCCCTCGCCCGTCAAAACCAATGCCCTCACGGAAGAATCGCGCGCGACTTCGCCCACCACGGCTTCCAGGGCCAACAAGATTTCCCGATCCAATGCGTTCAGGGTATCGGGGCGGTTCAGGGTCAAGAGCGCAACGGCATCCCTGCGTTCGCTTCGTATCAGTTCAGTCATCGGGATTCCTTTTCTGGATCAGGAATGCTGCAGCCACGCCGAGCAGATACAAGGCGATCATGGGTATGGCGAGAAAGAGTTGGCTCACGACGTCGGGCGGTGTGAGGATCGCCGCCGTGATGAACACGCACAACACCGCGTACGGGGTGAAGGCAAGCAATTGCTTCGCGGTCACGATGCCCGCCATCGCGAGAAAGAATACCAACAGAGGCAGTTCGAACGCGACTCCAAAGGCGAGGAAGAGTCGCGTGGTAAGGGAGAAGACCTCGCGCATGGTCCAGGCCGAGACTACGAACTCGCTGCTGAAACTGCCGAAGAAATCGAAGATGATCGGGAACACGATCGTGTAGCCAAAAATCGATCCGCCGGAGAACAACAACGTCGAGGCGCACACGAAGGGAACCACGAAGCGCCGCTCTCCTTCGTAGAGGCCCGGAGACACAAAGGCCCACGCGTGCCAGAAGAACATCGGCAACGAGAGGATGAAGCCAGCGAGCAATGCGCTCTTGATGTAGGTGAAGAAGATTTCAGTCGGCGCGATGGACTGGAGCGACGCTCCACTCCCCAGCGCGGCGATCGCAGGCGCGAGCAGGAAGGCGAAGATCTCTTCCGCCCACGCATAAGACAATCCGGCGCAGAAAAGCCAACTCGCGACCACCCAGGCGATTCGGGTGCGGAGTTCGGCGAGATGGTCGGTAATTGGGAGTTCGGGATCAGTCAACCGATGAACCCGTATCCGGCTTCGCGGCAGCCGATCCGTCCGCTGCGGGGACCGGCAGCTCGCCAGATGGGTCGGTCGTGTCGGGGCTACTGATGTCTTCTGTGTCCTTGGTGTCCTTGGTGTCTTCGGGAAGCGGGCTGTCGGGTTCCATGGACACGCCCGCCTGGTTGGGGCCGGGCGGCGGGTCGATCTCGTGGGGCTCGAGGTCGAGGTCGATGCTGCGCTTCAGGTCGTTCGAGGCCCGGCGAAATTCGGCCAGTCCTCGGCCCAGAGTGCGCGCAAGCTCGGGCAGTTTCTTGGGGCCCATCACGAGAAGCGCGACCACGAGCACCACTGCGAGTTCGACCGGTCCGATTCCAAACATCGCCGGGCATTCTAGCCCAGGCAACGGGGGGCGGTGTTGGGCTACCGGGCGATCAACGACAGCCAATTCCAAATAAAAGAAGGGGGCCGGCAGCAACCCCCCCGGATTATTCGCTGCCGGCCCCCCATTTCAACTTGGGAGCCAGCGACTACCCCCCCGGATTTATTGTCGCCGGCCCCCATCTTGCAATTGCGCTTGCAATTGCGCTTGAAATTTGGGAGCCGGCGATACCCCCCCCGAATCATCGCCGGCCCCCGATATTATTTTTGCGCTTTCGTTCCCCCGATTCCCGGTCGTCGAACTAGTTGCCAGTGATTCTGGTTCGCTTTCCGTCTTCAAAGCGGATGCGCGACATTCGCGGTTGGGATTCGCGCAATAGCGCGAGACCGAGCCGGAAACGTCCGGCAGATGTTTCTTCGGACCAAACCACGCGCGCGACGACGTCGCGCGACACATGACCATGAAGGTTTCGCACCATGACCCGCAGCAGAGAGCCAATGGCCTCGTCTTCCACGACGACCAGGCACAGGCCCCCCTCCGATTCATTGAGCATGAGGCACCGGCGCTTTTGCGAGTCGAGACTCATGCGAGGAAATGCGCTGTAGTCGGCCTGGCGAAGTTCTTCGCGTCGAAATTCGCGTCGGGGGTCGCTGGCGACGATGTCGGATTCCTGATCGATCGCCAATCCGTGATTCTGAGAATGGTTCATTGTGCAGGCCCTTCGTAGGCGCCCTTGTTGAAGGCGCGGGTGAGTTCTGCCGGGCTCGGTGTCCCGGTGGTAGTTTCTTCCGGCATCTTGCTCTGTGCGATCTCACAGAACACGCCCACGATCTGGGCATCGAACTGGCTGCCGGCCCCCTTGCGGAGTTCGCTCAACGCGATACGACGACCGTCTTCCGGGGCTTCTGGTCGCCTGCCTACGATCGCGTCGAAGGCGTCGGCGACTGCGATGATGCGCGCGAGTAGCGGCGTGTCTTCGGCCCGCAGTCCATCGGGATATCCCGTGCCATCCCATCGTTCGTGGTGGTGACGCACGGCGTCGGTAATCGTCTTCGGAAGGCTGAGTGGTTGAAGCAGGCGTTCGCCGATCGCAGGGTGCTCCTCGACCGCGTCTCGTTGTACTGGATCCAACGGCTCGCCGAACGGCATCACGTCCGGTGAGAGACCCACCTTGCCAATATCGTGAAGAAAGCCTGCGACCCGCGTGTGTTCGCGAAGCGTCGAGTCGAGCTTCATGCAATCCGCGATCAAACCGGCGTAGAACGAAATTCGTCGCGCATGGCCGCGCATTGCGGGATCGCGACTGGAGATGGTATCGGCGAGCAGTTCCAGGAATTTGATCGTCGGTGAATCGGCGGCTTGCTCGAAATTGGCCGTTGGCTCGATCCGTGGATCTTCCAGCAGGGTGTGGAGCCTCGTCTGCAATTCTTTATTGTTCTCGAGTTCGCACAGGATGTCTTCGGCGGTGCGCTCGCGACCCACCACGTTGCCGAGGCCCTCGAGAAAACGTACGAGTCGTCGGCGTCCCTGCTGCCGATGCAATGCGCTTGCGACTGCGGCGTTCACCTGAACGACATCGAACGGCTTGGTGATGAAATCGCTCACCCCGGAGCGAATCCCGCGGACTGCGGCATCGACCGTGGCGAAGCCCGTGATGATGATGATCTCGATCTCGGGAAATTCCTGGCGGATGATTCCGACGAGCTTGTCACCCTTGATCCCCGGCATGTTGAGATCGACCGTGACGAGATCGACCGCCCGGCTGCGTAAAATATCGAGGGCGCAGTTGACCCCCTCGGCGGTCACCACCTCGTGGCCGGAGGAAAGAATCATGCGCAACGACTCGCGCGGGCCTCTCTCGTCATCGACGACGAGAACAACGCCCCGTTGGGTGCTGGTTTGGACGGGTTCTGGCGAGTTTGCGCTGCCCATGGGGTGACTGAACAGCAAGCGTCATGCCAGCTATCAGCAGAATGAAAAGTCTCTTGTAGATCGGTGTTTTTGAACGGGAATTCCAAATTCTAGTCAGGGGGTTGCAGGGTCCCGGCGCAGCGGCTGACGTTCCGTCCGGAACGAACTTTCAGGTGAGTTCTCGTAACAGTTGGATTTCAAAAAGGAATGTAGGAGTGTTCCTAACCGAACGCCCACGCGGTCGATGTTCAAAGTCGAACGCCGTCGGCGTCAGCCCGCTATTCCGAGGTCCCTCGCTCCGGGGTTGGGATGTCGAATCGGTCCATTTTGATTTTGAGCACCCGGCGGGTAATTCCGAGGTCCTCTGCGGCCCGGGTCTGGTTCCAGTTGTGCCGCTCGAGGGATTCGAGGATCAACTCGCGCTCGAAGCGGCCCACGGTTTCTTCGAACCCACCGTGGCCGCTGCGCCAGGCCTCGCGCAGTCGATCACTGCGACCCGCGCTCATGATCGCGTGAGGCAGGTCTTCCAGACCAATGATGTCGCCATCGCACAGGGCCGCACCGTGCTCGATGGCGTTTTCGAGTTCGCGCACGTTCCCCGGCCACGCATAGCGCTCGATGGCCGCAAGGGCTTCGGGGTCGAGTTGGATCTCGCGGTCGAGTTCGCCGCAGATTCGTTCAAGAAACGTTTCGGCCAACAAGCGGATGTCTTCGCGTCGGTCGCGCAGGGGGGGGATTTCGATCGCAATGACGTTGATCCGGTAGTAGAGGTCGTTGCGAAAACGCCCGGCTTCGGTTTCCCGGGTGAGGTTGCGGTTGGTGGCCGCGATGATGCGGGCATCGACATCGATCGAATGGGGATTTCCGATCCGTTCGATCTTCTTCTCCTGCAGGGCCCGCAATAGCTTGACTTGCAGGCTCAACTCGAGCTCGCCAATCTCGTCTAGCAGCAACGTTCCACCATCGGCCGCTTCGAAACGTCCGATCTGAAGATTCGTCGCCCCGGAGAAGGAGCCCTTCTCGTGACCGAAGAGCTCGCTCTCCATCAAGTGGTGAGCGATCGCCCCGCAGTTGAGGGCGATGAAGGGGCCACCCTGCCGGGGTCCCAGCTCGTGGATCGCCTGGGCGACCAACTCCTTGCCCGTGCCGCTCTCCCCGGTGATCAAGACACTCGCGCGGGAATCGGCGATGCGCTCGATGGTGCGGAAAAGCTCGAGCATCGCGGGACTCCGGCCAATCATGCGACCGAGCTGTTGGCGCCCCGCAACCTCGTCGCGCAGGCGCACGACCTCTCGTTCGAGCTCGCCGTGCTCCAGCAACTGGCGAATCTTGATCTGAAGGGCGTCGAGTTCGAATGGCTTGGTGATGAAGTCGGCCGCGCCTTCTTTCATCGCGGCGACGGCGGCGTCGATGGTGTTGGTGGCCGTCAAGACCACCACGGGAACCTTCACCCTGCGGTCCCGCAGCTCCCGCAGAAGATCGAGTCCTCCGCGTCCGGGCATCACGAGGTCGAGAATGATGAGGTCCGGCGTGCGCTCGCTGAGAGTTTGCAACGCGCTCTCGACGTCCGCAGCCGTCGCGACCGTGAACTCACTCTTGAGCAGCATTCGGAGAGACTCTCGAACGCCAATCTCGTCGTCGACCACCAAAATAAAGGCCATTGGGTGCACGGTACCACGGGAGGACGCCGACCGCGCGCCCGGGTCGTAGGGCACGCGGTCGCGAAACTTCTCAACCGATCTCGTCGAACGATTTTTGGAAATTACTTCGTCGCTTCAACACCGGGTCGGCTGGATACGCGCTCGAACCAGGCGGCAATGTTCTTGAGGCTCGGGTCTGCCGCTTGACCGACCTGGCTGCCGAACATCATGAACGAAATGAGCAGGATGTCGGCCAGGCCGAAGCGATCCCCCGCAATGAAGTCCCGCCCCTCCAATTCGCCGTCGAGCCATTCGAGGCCGTCTCGCGCCTTGGCTTTGAGCCCGTCGGCCGCCTCGGGGATCGTGCGAATCCGGTCCTTGAACAGCGGGAGTCCTTCCGAGAAGCGGAAACCGTCCGCCAATGGTCCAGTGATGGCGAGTTCCGTGCGCCGGGTCCACATGCGGGTCACGGCCTTTTCCGCCGCGGTTGTGCCGATCAGCGCGGGTTCGGGCTGAATGTCTTCGAGGTACTCGCAGATTACGAGGGTTTCAGAGATGAAGCTGCCGTCGTCGAGTTCGAGGCAGGGAAGTTGGCCGGTCGGGTTCTTCGCGATGTAGTCGTCCCCGCGGTTTTCTCCGCCCATCAGGTCGACCTCGACCAAATCAATGTCGATGTTTTTTTCACGGGCAAAAATGCGAACGAGATGGGGATTGGGGCCGATCGAATTGTGAAGTTTCATGTTTTCTCCTGGAAGAAATGTGGGGAGCCGATGGCGTCAGGTTACCGCCCGATCAGTTGGGCGACCACGCGAGCTTCACCGCCTTCGGCGGGGTTCCGGTACAGTTCGACCTTGGTTCGGGTGCGCAGTTCAAGGAGTGAGAATGGCAAAGATCGATGTCTTCAACGGTGACGCGGATGGGATCTGTGCCCTCACGCAGTTCCGCAACGCCAACCCCGCCGAGAGCCGATTGATCACGGGAGTCAAGCGTGACATTGCCCTCGTCGCAAAGGCGGGGATCGAAGCTGGCGACGAGGTAACGGTGTTGGATGTCTCGCTCGACAAGAACCGCGACGCAGTTGTGGCCGCACTCGAGTTGGGGGCGAACGTCTTCTACGTGGACCATCACTTTGCCGGGGACATCCCGACGCAAGCGGGACTCGAAACGTTGATCGATACGTCACCCGACATCTGTACGAGCATCTTGATGAACGAACATCTCGGGGGACGATTCGTCGAATGGGCGATCGTTGGTGCATTCGGCGACAACTTGAAGACGAGTGCCGAGTCTCTGGCGGGGCCCCTGTCGTTCGCCGCTACCGAGATCGAGCTTCTCGAAAACCTGGGGATCTACATCAACTACAACGGGTACGGTGCGACACTCGACGAGCTCCACTTTCGTCCAAAAGATCTATACGAATTGGTTTCCGTATATGCCAAGCCGCTCGATTTTATTCGAGACGGCGCGCAGCATTTTGAAAAGCTCGAGACCGGTTACCGCGAAGACATGGCGAGCGCGCGAAAGGTAAAGGCCAGTCGCCAGTCCCGGGCCGCCGCAGTGTTCATGTTCCCAGACCGTTCCTGGGCCCGGCGAGTGAGCGGAGTCTTCAGTAACGATCTCGCCAATGAATCGCCGGACAGGGCGCACGCGGTGGTGACCGAACGAGGGGATGGCACGTATCTCGTGAGTGTCCGCGCGCCACTCAGCAACAAAGTCGGTGCAGTCGATTTGTGCCGCCGCTTTCCGACCGGTGGGGGGCGGGAAGCCGCGGCCGGCATCAACAACCTGCCCGCCGACCAGCTCGAAGACTTCACAAATGAGTTCTGCGATTTTTATTCGAGTTAGAAGTCAGGGCGCTAGCGAAGAGTATTTTCGAGGTAGTCCTGGTAGAGATCCAGTTCTCGACAGAAGCGAACCGCACTTCCCCCGGCTCGGACGGATCGGTGTTGTGCACTTTCGGCACCCTCGAGCAGCGAATCGAGATCGCGTCCGTCGTCCGGATACATTGCCACGCCGATGCTCGCGGTCATTCCGATCGAATCGACATCGACTTTTGCGGACGCTTCCGGCAGTCGCGCACATGAGATACATGCACCCAGTGCCATTGCGGTTTCGTTGACCGACTCCGTGTTCGCGACACCATCCAGGATCAAGGCGAAAGACGACTCTCCAACCTGGGCGAGGGTATCCGTGTTGCTGATCCGATCTCGCAGGCAGAGATAGGCGGTTTTGACCATCTTTTCCCCCAGCGAGCGGCCGGTGAGGTTTGCGAGCACAGCGAGATGATCGAGCTTGATATTCAACACGGCGAAGCGGCGCGGGTTTGCGCGGGCCTGGTCGATCGTATGCGTGAGTCGGTCGCGGAAAATCAGCTCGTCGGGGAACGCGGCCTCGACGCAGCTGCTCCCGAGTTCGCTTGTGAAAATGGATCTCCCGAGCATCGCCATCAGTTCGATCGGCGCCGTTTCCATGTCCAATGACATTTCAAACGGGCGATTCGCTCGATGGCGCATGACGAGATCCAAGATCTTCCGCGGCAGTGTCTTGCGGTTGAGTCGATCCTTGAGAATGAACGCGTCGGCCCCGGCCTTGCCGGCGAGCAAGGCGAGGTTGGTGTCCTCTGAAGCCGTCAGCACAATCACCGGGAAATTCGAAACTCTGGAACACACGATGTCGATGCTTGTTTCGGCGTCGGCGTCGGGCAGGGTCAAGTCGAGCAGAACAGCGTCGAACCGCGACCGGTCGAGTTTTTGAATGGCCGTTTCCAATAGAGGTGCCCGCTCGACCGCGAACTCGCACAGATTCTGATTCTGTAAAGTCTTTGTGACGAGGGCGGCGTACTCTCGACTGTCCTCGATCAAGAGGACGCGTAGCGCGTTGGTTTCAAGGACCGGCACCAGGCGTTTCTTTTCGCTGATCAGCCAATGGGGGTTCGAAAGTTGGATTTCGGCTGCGCTCATGGTAGTGCCTCCCGCTGCGACTCATCTTCGGTCGCAGTCGATAGCCTTCCCTCTCCGGCTCGTTGATGGTTTTCGATCGCCTTGATGATGGCCTCCGAAAGCGACTCGCGACTGAAGCTGCCTTTGACCAGGTAGTCCTGTGCCCCAACGTTGAGCGCCGCGTCGCGCAAGCGTTCGTTGTCCGAGCCCGAAAGAACAATCACCGGCAGCTTGGACATGAATGGAGCAGCCCACAACAAGGTGTAGACCCCCTCGCCGTCACCGAGATTGAGGTCCAGCAGCATTGCGTCGTAGGTGATGTGGCTCAGGTGCTGTGCCGCGACATTGAGACCGGGGGCGTTCTTGACGTCGTATTGGATGTCGTCGTTCCGGGAGAGCAGATGTCGGGTCAGCGTGACTTCTTCGACGTTGTCCTCGACGTGCAGAATGTTGAGCCGCCGGCTTCGCCGCGCAGGAGACTCACTTTCATCGCTCGGTTCTGTACTGGCTGTAGAAATCAGAGGATCTCTCCTCAATTATCAGGACTCGACCAATAGGACTTTTCTCTGATATTGAGTTCTGAATTACTTTCTGTGGTCGGAACAACACACGAAATCTTGAGAGTTGATCCGGCTCTCCGAGCGATCGGTCTGTGTTGGCCCGAGAACGGCTGCCGCCTCGCATGTTCTCCGCATCTCGAAAGTAAAGACATCGATCGTTGCTCAGAGTTTCTACTGAGCAAGAAAAAGATCCGCGAAGTTGAATCAGGGTGCCGGGTTCAGTCGGGTACTGCGGGAAGGTCGATCACGATCACGGTTTCCTGGCCGTCAGTACTGTCGAGGGTCATGGTTCCCCCCTGACCCTTGATGATCATTTCGGCGATCAAGAACTCGAGCGCGGTTTCTGTCGGGGTGATTCCCTCGATGCGAAAGCCGTCGTCTTCGAGAATGTCGCTGAGGGGGCGGCCGATGCTCGGGTTGTGGTAGCGCAGCAGGACGCGAACGATCGGCGCGCCGCCGTGGCCCTGGGCGTTGTGTTTTGATGCGAGATAAAAATCGCCGCGTTCGGGCACCATCGACAGGGCCGTTTCGAACAGCCCGCTGAATGCCCGGTCGAGTTGGGTTTCATCCGCCATCACGAAGGGCTGGTTGCGGTCGAGCTCCTTCAACACCAACAGGTGTCGCTCCTGGATCAGTTCCGTGTGACGGTCGAGGGCGCGCTCGAGCGAGGTGGGGAGATCGATGGGCACGCGTTTCGCGGGAGCGAGTTGCGAAAGATCCTGCAAGCGGGTCACGACCTTTTCGATTTGCAGGACATCCGCGCGGACCAGTTCCGCGAAGCGAGTGCGAAACTCTTCGTCTCTGTAGTGATCCGGCAAGAGTTCGGAAAACGTCCGGATCGACACCAGGGGATTGCGAACTTCGTGGGCCAGGGCGCCGACCAGGCGTCGCAGGCCGTCATTGTCGAACCCCGTCACCGTGGAGTCCAACCGCTGCGTGTCGGGTGCTGGATCGGCCTCGTGCGGTTCGCCCGCTTCGTGAGGAACAGAGGAATCGGACCAGATCTCAGCTGGCCGTGGCCGGGCGAAGTCCTCGGGAATGGACTCGTCGTTCGCGCTCGACGCTGGGGCGATCGGCTGGACAGACGGCTCGACAACTGGCTCAGCATCTGACACAGCACCTGACACAACAACAGGTTTCAACGCAGCAACAGGCTCAGCTACCGATTCAGCAGCGGGCTGAACAGGTTCCAGCTCGACTTCGGGAGTTGGATCGTCGACGAATTCTGCGCTGGGGAGTTCGGATTCGGCGAGCAACTGGGCGTCGCCGCTGAAGCGCAGATGATGGGGCTCGAGGGGATTGGCGCTCGAATGCGAGAGGCTGCGATGCACCACCGACTCGAGCTGAGCCATGTTGCCGGGCCAGGGATAGCTGGCGAGTTCTTGCAGTGCCCCGTCGCCAAAGCTGCGATGCCGCTCGCCCTGGGAGGCCGACCAGGCAATGGAAGCGTTCGCGACAAATTTGACGATGCACTCGATTCTTTCGCGCAGGGAAGGGAGTGAGACGACGAGCCCGGAGAGAGCCGTGGCGAGTCCGCGGTTCAAGCGCGGCAGGTTTGCTTCTGCCTCGAAATCGTCCTCGCTCGACAGGTCGCGGTAGCCATAGTCTCGCTCGTCCTGGGCCGACGCGATGAACCGCACCCGGGTCGTTCGAAGTACCGCCTCGGGGAGGCCGTAGTCAATCCAATCCCGCACCCGCAGCTGCAGGGTCTCGGGCAGACGGTCGACGTCCTCGAGCCAGATCGTGCGGTTCCAGCTGTGGTCGGATCCCGCTTCGCCGATCAACTCGAGCAACTCGCGCTCACTCGACACTCCGGCACAGGGGACGTGCAGCAGGCCCGAAGCATCCGTACTGCCAAACGCGTGAACGTACCTCGCGACCAGACCGCGCCCGGTTCCCGCTTCTCCTCGGATCAGCAATGGGAGATGACAGAGCTTTGGATCGAGGGCACGCAGCAGGTCCGGCAGCTCGAGCTCCATGAACCAGCGGGAAAACCGAGCGGCCAGCAGATCGCGGCCGCGACGTCGAGAAAGTGAACCTGCGCTGCGGCGATGTTCTGCGTCCGCAATGCATTTGCGCAGGCGATCGGGCTGGGGCGGAAACTTCAGGAACGTCGCGGGCAAGTTGTCGAACAGTCGGCGCGCCTCGGCGAGGTCGGAAGCCTGGGGGAGCACGATCCAGGTACAGCCCCGCAAGCGCGGACTGAACCGGTGCACGAACTCGAGCTCGCTCTCGAAGTCGCCCGAAGGGGCGAGCAGGACTACGTTGGCGGCAGTCGCCGCCGCAAACAGCTCATCGGAGGGCTCGCCCAGGAAGGTGTTGTCCCCCGCACCGGCGATGCGAGCGAGCGCAGCCCGCTGTTGAGCGTTCCTGTGGATGATCCACAATGTCGAAGAAGTCCCCATTGCCGCCCTGCCTATCCGAGAACATTCCCCTGAATCCGCTGAAGTGTTTCCGCTCGTCGGGGTCGTGATTTAAACACAATGCTCCACGCAACAGATGCGCAAGCTGCGTGCCAAATGTGAGAAATCGGCGCCCTCCGGCAGAAGGCTCTGTAAGTCATTGCAAAACGTGGAAGATCTCGAATCGGCCCCACAACACCGACACGCGGCTGCCAATATGGGAAGCTAGCAGAGGCGCCGGTTTCCTCTCATAGTTGGAAAATTAATTCCGCATCGCTGTGGCTTTGATGTGTCACCCGCATATCGTGCTTCGTTGCTGGTGCGCGATCGCTCTGCCAAAGTTGCTGAGCGATCGCTCACGGTGCGCTTTCAATTTCGGGCACCCCGCCCAAGTCGATCAGCGAGGGGAAACGATGCGCCGCAGCCGCGCCCACAGCACCCAGCGCAGATTTCCGCAATGCCGGGGCTTGGCATTCGCGTTGACGGCGCTGGTCCTGATCGGCTCGGGGAGCCTTGCTGCCCCGGGCAAGTCGAGCGAACCCCAGAAATTTGATCTGTTGGGTACCTGGTACATCGTCGTCCACTACCGCGACACCACAGGGGGGGCGGCCGATGGCGAGCAGTGGGAAGACAAGGTCTGGACATTCGACTACCGGGGATCGCGGCTGCTGTGGACCGAGTATCCAGTGGTCTTGTTCGACGACGATCGCGGGCGCCAGGAGTTGCTCGCGAGCGGGCGATCGATCCGATCGGCGGGGGCCTGGCAACCCAATGCGGCCCAACTCGAGGAAATCGCCGCGGGCCTGGCGGTCAATCCACAATGGACGCGTTCGAAGAGTCTGCGGGGGGATCCCACCAGCGGCTTCCGCTCGAGTGGGACGCTCAACCAGACATCGGCATCGGTCATCGGCTACAGCGAGACCTGGGAGATAGAAGATCCTGTGAAGCAACCAATTTTTCGCCGCATCGACCAAATGAGCAGCGCGCGCAGCGTCCCCCTCGACGGAATCACGGAGTACCGCAGTGCTGCGGGGATCAGCGTGGACCCGGCTGCTCCCGGGAGGCTTTCCGGGAGTTTTTCTCGGGATGGCGTCCAGACCGGATCATTTATCATGCTGCGTTCGGGATCGATCAAATTTGCGAATCCGAAGGAAACCCAGAAAAAATGGAAGTAGTCGACGTTGACCGCTGAAAAAGAAACCGCTGACAACGTGCAGCATAAGGGCCGCGCCCGAGCCGAGTGCGTGCGCTCGGCCGGGGCCAAGGATCTCGACCGGGTGGCTGCGCTGTGGACGGCCATTACCGACCATCATCGAGGGATCGACCCCCTGTTCAGCATGAGTCCCGATGGGGAAGACGCCTTGGGGGAACTGCTGCGAGCGATACAGCGCGATCCCGACGCCCAGATCCTCGTATACGACGAGTTCGGCGACCTTCCCGGAATGCTGATTGTGCGCATCGATCAGTCGCCGCCGATTCTGCGCGAGACCGAGCGCGCGGAGATCACCGACCTCGGCGTGCGGGAATCGGAGCGCCGACGCGGGATCGCGGGGGTGTTGGTGGACGCGAGCCTCGACTGGATCCGCGCGTCGGGAGTCGCACGCGTCGAAGTTCATGTCGCGCACGAAAACCCGGAGGGCCAGGGGTTCTGGCGGGCGCGGGGCTTTGCCGATCTTATGGACGTTCTGCACCTGCGGATGTAGGTTCCACGGCCGACACTCCAGCAAGGAAGCCCCCGGATGAGCAGCGAAAAAACTGCGGTAAACGAGACCGTCTCATCAGAGCAAAAATTGAACTCCATTGCCGCTGAGTTGAACGAAGAGCTAGAGAAGAGCGCCCCCGAAATTTACGCCATGCTGTCCAGCTACGGACAGCGCGCCTATTTTCCGAAGGGGATCCTCAGCCAGTCCGCAGAGGCCAAGGCCAAGGCACATCGATTCAACGCAACCATTGGGATCGCCACCGAGGGTGGGGGCCCGATGTTCCTGGATTCAATCAACCAGCACCTTTCGTCCCTTCCGGCCAAGGATGTCTACCCCTACGCCCCACCGGCTGGGCAGCCGGGTTTGCGCGAGCGCTGGCGCGAAAAACTCCTGGCCGAAAATCCGAGCCTCGCGGGCAAGACGTTTGGCCAGCCGATCACCACCAGCGCAATCACTCACGGTCTCGGACTCGCGGCCGAGATGTTTACGGACCCGGGCGACGTGCTGCTGTTGCCCGACAAGCTGTGGGGTAACTATCGCCTCTGTTTCGAAAATCACTTTGGTGCAAAGATCGAGACCTTCCCCTTCTTTGACGGAGAGGGGTTCAACGTCCCCGGGTTTGCGCAGAGTCTCGAGCGCAACGCTGCCGGTCGCGACAAGCTGATCGTGTTGTTGAATTTTCCCAACAACCCGACGGGCTACATGCCGACCTGCGCGGAGGGGGAGGGGATCGTCAACGCGCTGGTGGGTCAGGCGGAGCGCGGAACCAAGCTCGTGGTCCTCGCGGACGACGCCTATTTCGGACTCTTCTATCACCTGGGTGGGGAGTCGATGACCGAATCCTTGTTTGGTCTGCTCACCAATTGTCACCCCAACATCCTGGCGGTGAAGCTCGACGGAGCCACCAAGGAACTGTTCGTCTGGGGACTGCGCTGCGGCTTCATCACCTTTGGACCTGGCCGCAGCAGTGGTGCAGCGGAGGCCTGCGCGGTTTTGGAAGCCAAGGTGCGGGGCATGATCCGGGCCGGCGTGTCGAATGCCTCCCAGCTTTCTCAAACGCTGGTTCAAAATGCGCTCGGGTCGAGTGACATCGCCGCCGAGCGCCAGCTGAAGTTGGACGTGCTGTGTGCCCGTGCGAGTCGGGTGTACGAGGTGGCGCGGGCGCCACGCTACAGCGAGAGCTGGAGGGTTTATCCCTTTAACAGCGGCTACTTCATGCTGATCGAGGTGAAGGGTGTCGAGGCCGAACGACTGCGCCTTCACTTGCTGGACGAACACGGGGTGGGGCTGATTGCGACCGGAAAGCACGATCTTCGAGTCGCATTTTCATGTCTCGAAACCGATGACGTCGAGCCCTTGTTCGAGATCGTGCACAAGGCAATCCAAGAGTTGAACTGAATATTCCCTAGGGAATATTTCTGCTCGATTCATCTCGAAATCCTCGTCGGACAATTTATGGAAATTGGGCGCGTATTTGTGTGCACAGGTGCGTATTGAAGGCTACTTGTAGCGCCGGAATCGGTCCCCCAAGGAGACCCCGATGCACCCTCCCCCTAGACCATTGGGGTTGCCCATAGGGCTACGGCGAAAGACACGAACGCGCGAGGTTTCGCGTTCCATCCCCATTGCGCTCGGCTTGGCGATTGGCCTGGTCATGATCACGAGTTCTGGTGCGGGCCTCGAAGCGAATGAAGTCGAGAAGATTCACCGCACCGGCGCTGTCGGACAATTCGCCCCGATCGAAATCAATTCACTTCCGCCGCATCGACCGTTTGTAGACGAAGTGCCGCGCAAAGATTCTCAGACTGCAAAAGCAGAGCCGATCCGCGTCGCGATGGTGCCCCGTAAATCGGCCGCAACATCTCGGCGTGGGATGCAGCCTGCGAAGCCATCCCCTTCCGCCAAAGAGTTCTCTGTCATTAAAGGCAAACTCTCTGCCGGCCAATCGCTTTCGAGATTGCTTCGGGCACGCGGCGTCTCCGCTCAGGTGTTGCGGACGATCGATCAACAGATTCGACCGGAGTTCGATTTCCGAAAATCGCGGCCCGGCGATGGCTTCAGGCTCACGCTGGACGCCGATGGGGAACTCGTTCGCTTTCGCTATCGCACCGCCCCAGACGAGAGCATCGTGTTGACGCGCACGAAAGATGACTACCGGGTAACGCGTGAAGCCTCCCCGCTACAACCGCGTGTCATTCGGATGCAGGGCACGGTCCAAACCTCGCTGTACAAGAGCATTCGAGGCCTGGGCCACGATCCCGTCCTCGCCAGCGCGTTTGCGGATATCTTTGCCTGGGATATCGACTTCACTCGGCAACTCAAGGTGGGCGACGGCTACACGATCTTGTACGAGCAGCTCTACCGCGAGGAAGACGGCGACGAGGTCTACGTTCGTCCCGGACGCATACTCGCGGCGCAGTTCAAGGGTTCGATCGGTGAACACACTGCGGTGTACTTCGAGGAACTCGACGGCATCGGGAGCTACTTCCGTCCCGACGGTGAAACGGTGGAGCAGGAGTATCTCGCGGCTCCACTGAAGTTCAATCGCATCAGCTCCGATTACAGTGCTGCGCGCAATCACCCCATCCTCAAGGTCGTGCGTCCCCATCACGGCATCGACTACGCCGCGCGGACGGGCACTCCGTTGTGGAGCGTGGCCGACGGAACCGTGATCTTTCAGGGCATCAGCGGTGGATTCGGAAATCTCGTGAAGATTCGCCACGCGGGGGGGTACGTCTCCTTTTACGCTCATCTCTCGGCCTTCAACCCGAATCTCGCGGTCGGGCAGAAGGTCAAGCAGAAGCAGGTGATCGGATACGTGGGACAAACCGGACTCGCGACCGGGCCGCACGTCTGCTTTCGGGTCACGAAGTTCGGCAAGTACGTGAACCCCGCCCATCTCAATCATGGGCGCCCCGTCCAACGCTCAGTCGCGGACGCGCAATGGGCCGATTTCCAGATCGTCCGCGATCAGCTGCTGCTGGGATTGCGCGACGGTCCCACCCAGGACTTTGCGGGTAACGCCCTCTAGGTTTTTTGGCTTGCCTTGAATGGGTTTGGCTCTCGTTCGGGTACGCCAGAATCGGCGAGGGGTGGGGGGCCTGAGGTGGGATCGGAGTTGACCCTTGTTTTTTGGGAGGGGCGGAGATCGTGACTAGGAGGTGTGCCGTGGCGTTGGCAGACCAGTTGGAAGAGATTGGTAAGCGCTTGGGGGCTCGCGAGTCGGGATTGTTGGAGCAACTTGGGCGAGTTCAGAAGCGTGCAGGCGAGCTTCATGAGCGAGTGCGAGAAGGCCTCGAGGGTTTTCATCGCGGCAGCCGGGAAGCTGGGGCCGCGCATCTTGCGGTCGAACTGTCGGATCCGCGGATCGACGACAAACACCTCCACTCGGTGCAGTTCGATCTCGCCCGGGGGCGTCATCGGGTGATCGTGACAGTGAAAATCGTGGGCGAAGTGACGATTGTCGGACCCTTCAAAGCGGGCAAACCAGAAGGGCCCTGCAAAAGCATCGCCCTCGCCGACGACGAAGCGATCGACACAGCCCTCAGCCTGGTACTCAGCGATTTCCTGGAAGCCGCCTTCGCCCCCTAACCCCCTATCACCCCTCGCCGATTCTGGCGTCTCCCGAACGACTGCAAATAAGCTACGCCCCGGAGGCGATTCCCCCGCGGTTCGATATCCTCCCGCCCCTCTTTGCTTCGTGCTAAGAAGTGACCAGCGCCCAGGGAGTCAGCGAGTGACAGAGGCCAGCCGGCCCATCGAGGGCGACGCCGATCTCGTTCAGTTTTTTATCGACGGTGAAACCGAGCCCGCGGATTGGAAAGTGGGCACCGAGCACGAGAAGATCGGGCTCTATGCGGACACCCATGCGCGACTCACCTACGAGGGAGAACGGGGAATTGCCGTTCTGCTCGAGCGGATCGCGACCCAGGATGATTGGACCCGAGTCTTCGAGGGCGAGTACCTCGTCGCGCTGAAGAAGGACGGCGCGAGCATCACCTTGGAGCCCGGTGGGCAGATCGAACTGTCGGGTGCGCCTTTGCGCACCAACCGCGAGACCTGCGTGGAGTTCAATAGCCACGTCGAGTTGCTCAAGGGGATCTCCCAGGACATGGGGATCCTGTGGCTGGGGCTCGGTCACGATCCGATCCACAAGATCGAAGAGATCCCGCGCATGCCGAAAGCGCGCTACGACATCATGCGCAGTTATCTGCCGACTAAAGGCGATCTCGCCATGCACATGATGCACGCGACCGGAACCGTGCAAGCCAACTTCGACTATCGAGACGAAGCCGACATGGCGGAAAAGATGCGCACCGCCATGGCAATCAGCCCGGTGATCTCGGCACTGTTCGCCAACTCCAGCATTTCCGAAGGCAAGCCGAACGGCTTCGCCTCGCGCCGGATTCAGATCTGGCGAGAAACCGACCCCGATCGCTGCGGAATTTTAGAGTTCGTCTTCCTTCCGGACTTTGGCTATCGGCACTACATCGATTGGGCACTCGACATCCCGATGTTCTTCGTCGTTCGCGGGGACCAATACCACCCGGCCAGCCACCTTACCTTTCGCGAGTTCATGAAGTCGGGTCTCGCAGGCGAGCGGGCGACCCACGCGGATTGGGACACGCATCTCACCACGCTGTTTCCCGAGATTCGCCTCAAACGGATCATTGAGGTGCGGGGCACCGACGCCGTTTCGCGCGAACTGACCTGTGCCTTGCCCGCAGTTTGGAAGGGAATTCTCTACGATGCAGATGCCCGAGAGGCCGCGTGGTCGTTGGCCGGCGGGTTCAGTGCCGCCGAGCGAGACGCGGGTCTGGCCGACGTCGCCCGGCGAGGTTTGGCGGCAGAAATTGCGGGGCGACCGGTCATTGAACTGGCTCGAGAGTTGGTCGCATACTCCGCGGCGGGCCTCAAGGCAATGGCTTCTCATGGCATCGCCGGCCCGGATGAGGACGGCTTTCTCGACCCACTGGGCGAGGTGGTCGAGCGAGGGCGCAGCCCGGGAGAGGAGTTGGCCGAGAGTTGGGCGAGCGAGTGGGATGGCTCGATGGACCGCTTGATCGACCGTGCCAAATACTGATAAAGTCGCTCGTGCTCTAGCGCGCCTCGGAGGCAGTCCATAATGAGCGTGACATCGTTCAAAGTCAGCTTCACGCTGGACGAGGGAGATGTCGACTACTTCCGCAGACTCTTTCGCAATGCGCGCAAAAGTGCGGCCGGGAGCGACCCGGACGAGATCATCACCGCTGCGGCCGAGTTGGTAAAGACTGTCCGCAGCAAGAAGGGAACGCCGCGGTTTGTCGTCGAAGCGATTGCGGCGATTGAAGACCTCACCGAGATCATCCTCGACGAGGACTACCACGCACCCAAGCCGATCCGAAACCAGGTCCTGGGTGCACTCGCTTATTTTGCAAACCCAGACGATCTGATTCCCGACGAAATTCCGGTCTTTGGCTTTCTCGACGATGCCATCATGATCAAGTTCGTCGAGGATGAGTTCAGGCACGAACTCTGGGCGTATCGAAAGTTTCGCAAGTATCGTGACGGCGCGGAACAGCGCCCGTGGACCAAGATCGCATCGTCTCGTCTCCCGGGGCGCCTGGATGCCTATCGCAAGAAGCTTCGGGCCGAGGTGGCACTGCGCAAAGCCCGGGACGAAGCGAAGGGAAGGGTGGGCTTTTGAGTTCCGATTCAGATCGAGCAACGATGGATTGCCCAGACCGACCGCGATTGTTGGTCGTCGACGACGAGGATGCGATCCTCGAAACGATGTCGTTCACGTTCATGGACGACTACGAAGTCATCACGACCAACGATGCGCGGCGGGGACTCGAGATATTGGTCGAGCAGGCGCCGATCGCCGTCGTGCTCACCGATCAGCGGATGCCACACATGACTGGAGTCGAGTTTCTGCGCGAAGTCTACGCGCAGCATCCCGACACGGTCCGGATCATGTTGACGGGGTTTGCGGACTCGGACGCAACCATTCAGGCCATCAACGATGGGCACATCTATGCCTACCTCGACAAGCCCTGGGAACCGGCCGAACTCAAGCAGACGGTCAAGAACGCGGTCCAGCACTATTCGCTTACGCTAGAAAATCGCAGACTGATCGAAAACCTGGGTCGCGGGAACCAGTTTTTGGAAGCGGTGATGGATCGCTTCGACATTGGCGCCATGGCGCTCGATACCGACGGGATCATCCAGGCCATCAATCAGGCGGCACGCAGATACTTGAAGCTGGATGACGATCCGAAGGGGGTCGGGATCCGCGAGATCCTGGTACGCCAGGGCCTGGAGCACGTCGCCGAGGCGGTGGACTGCGTGTCGGAAGAGATGGACGGTTCTTTCGAAGATCTGGAAGTGATGACTGCGAGCACGACGCACAGGCTGCGGGTCAGCTCCCGCTCCCTCGAGAGCCGGGGAGGCGAGCGCCTTGGACGCGTGATTCTCTTCAAGGAGATTTCCCACGAACCCCTGCGCCGCAACTTCGAAGAATTGCTGGTCGCGCTCTCGCAGCATGGGGATGGTTTGCGCAAAGAGTTCAAACGATCCCTCGACAAACTTTCGAAGCTCGGCGAGCAGGTCGCGAGTTCGGGCGTCACCTCTCCCAGCATGTCGTTTCTCAGTGAGCGCGTGACCCGCACCCAGACCGCAATTTCGAGTTGGCTGGAGATCGACGACTTGATGTGCCGCGAGGACTACCCCGATGCTAAGCTCTTGATCGAACGGATGCGGCTCGCAAACAAGCGTTGGCCTCAGTCTGTCGAGGTTCCCGTACGTGTCCTCAGCCTCGGAAAACTCGTCGAGTCCTACTACGAATCGGGTGTGAACCCAAAAGAACGAGTCCTCTGAGGTGCCTGAAGAGGACGGGGGACTCCGTCGTCTCGAGTTTCGGATGGAGCGCCTCGCGCTCAGCTTCCGGTTTACCTTCGCTTTTCACGCCCGGGAGGTTCGCTTCGAGTGCGATCGCGGCGAGGGCTACGCCAGGGTTTTCCCCGAAACGTTTTCCTTTCACAGCGAGCAGCACGATCCCGCGGAACTCTTCTTCCAGCTCGATGATCTGCTGAACCGCCCCGAGTTGCTCTCGCCCAATGCCAACCGACGAGACGCCCATGATCTGGTGATCCACCTGCTCACCCAGGCCCCCCAGTATCTCGAAGCCCTGCTCGACGACGTCGGAACACGCCTGCCCGACGAGCCGAAGCTACGACTCCATCAGGATGTGGCGCTCTTCTGTCAGATTGCGAGCCGCTTTCTTTCGTCGAAGGAACTCACCGAACAGCGCCGCGCTCGGGTGGCGGTATTGTTGATGCGCAAGCTCGTCTACCGGGGGCTGCAGGTGTTGGTGGACGGCCGGGTCAGCTCCGACTATCTCGAGCAGTACATCCGGGGCGCAGTCGACCCCGTGGATCCAGAAGATGACTCCAGCGAGGGGGGGTTCTTCTACACCATGGAGAGCGGCTCGCAGGACGCGGTCAACCGCATGGTGATTCGCATGGCCGAGCGCTCGTTTTTTCTCTGGGTCGAGGGAGCCTGTCTGGACGAGGACAACGAAGCCTTCGAAAAAGAGGATTCGCCCTTCGCAGATCGCGAGACCGAGGTATTGCGCGCCATCTGCGTGTCTCCTTCACTCACCATCGACCGCAGCCGCGATCTGGTGCCCTATCTGAGGCGCCCGAGCCGAGATTGTCAGCGGATCCTGGACAAGCTCGAGCGGTGGTTTCTGCGCCGCTATGACGTGCGGCACTCGTCTGCGCTGATTTACCACGGAGCCTCCCTGGAACAGGGACGCGGCTCGAGCGACAGGAGCCTTTCGTGGCACACGCCCCGCAACCACGCCTTGGCGCTGCTGGGCCTCGTCTCGCCCTTTGTCGCAGCCGGCTTTCTCTATGATCGCTACCCGGCCTTGCTGGATTTGCTGTGCTCGGCTGAGGTCGCGCTGGTGAACGCTGCAGCGATCTGGTTCCTCCTCTATCGCTTCTGCTGGAAGCGCGACCTGTCGTTTTTTCACGCATCCGTGCCCCGGATCGCGGCCGGGATCATCGTCGGCTACCTGCCCGTGTTCCTGATCGACGAGGTCTGGGACCTCGCCAACCAGCCAATTGCGGTCCTGGGGGCCGTGTCCCTGTTTATGGGCCTCGTCACCCTGCTCTACATCTACGTCGAGGTACAGCGGCGCATCCACGACCGCGACGAAGCCTTTGCCCGCGCGCGTGCAATTTTTCTTCTGGGGCTCCTGCAGGCCTTCGGAATCGGCGTGGTGATGACCAATCTGGTCGGGCGATTCATGGTCCTGCGCAACTGGGGCTCGGAGAAGGCCGGGGTGGTGGGATCCTATGCGGACGCGGGCACTATGCAATTTGTGGGCGAGCTGCCGCGGATCATCGGGATCGAGCCCATGATGGCCTTTCCTTCGGCGCTCCTGGTGATGACTTTTCTCTCCTTCTTCATCGGCGTCTTCCTGCAACTGATGTGGGAAGAGTTGCCGATTACCGAACCTCTCTGAAGCTGCCTCTGGCAGAGCCTTCGGGGCGGGCTTACATTCTGCCCCGGCAGCTGGGCATGAGCACGGCGCTACGCAGGTAAGTCATGGCAACCCAGAACGAAAATCACACCAAAGTATTAATCATCGGAAGTGGACCCGCGGGCTACACCGCAGCGATCTACGCCAGTCGCGCGCAGCTCGAACCGGTGATGATCGGCGGCATGGCATTCGGCGGTCAATTGATGTTGACCACCGACGTCGAAAACTACCCTGGCTTTCCCGACGGCATCACGGGCCCCGAGATGATGGAACTCTTCCAAAAACAGGCGGAGCGTTTCGGCACGAAGCTCTTGCTCGAAGACGCGACGGAGGTCGACTTCTCGCAGCGACCGTTTCGCATTTCGACTGCGGATCGGCAATTTACCGCCGATGCAGTGTTGATCGCGACGGGCGCATCGGCGAAGTGGATCGGCATCGAATCCGAACAACGCCTGATGAACAACGGCGTGTCGGCCTGTGCAACCTGCGACGGTGCACTGTTTCGCAACAAGGCGATGGCGGTGGTAGGCGGTGGCGATACCGCGATGGAAGAAGCGCTATTTCTCACCCGCTTTGCCACCAAAGTGACGGTCATCCACCGGCGCGATGGGTTGCGGGCCTCCAAGATCATGGCCGACCGCGCAAAAAATCACGAGCTGATCGAATTTGCCTGGAACAGCCAGGTGGAAGAAGTCCTCGGAGATGAATACGTGACCGGCGTACGTCTGATTGACACGCAAAACGGCAAGCTGCGCGACATTGATGTCGAGGCGCTCTTCATTGCGATCGGCCATCAGCCGAATACAAGTTTGTTCACCGGCCAAATCGAGATGGACGCTGCCGGCTACATCCAGGTGAAACCCGGCACGACCCAAACGTCGATCGAAGGGGTGTTCGCATGCGGGGATGTATCGGATCCCACCTATCGTCAAGCGGTGACGGCGGCGGGAACGGGTTGCATGGCCGCGATTGAATCCGAGCGCTGGTTGGCCGAACAGGGTGTGGAATGACTGCAGCGAAACAACATACTGTGAAAACTCAGTGGTGATGTAGAGAAATGACCCTTTCGAAAGATCGCCTCCAGTCACTTACCGATCGCTCCACCGACATCGTGATCGCGACGACGCGCGACGGCAAGGTTGCCTACTACAACGACGGCGCCGAGCGTGGCCTAGGTTACACCCCTGAAGAAATCATGGGCGACCACGTCTCCCGTCTTTACAAAAACATTGAAGAAGCCCAACGGGTCATGGCGGCGATGCGCAGCCCCGACCACGGCGGCGTGGGCATCGTTGAAACCTTCGAGACCTGCTTTCTCTCCAAGGACCAGGAAGAAATCCCCGTCGCAATTTCGGGCACGATTCTCTACGACGACGCGGGCCAGGAAGACGGCACCATCGGCTACGCGAAGGATCTCCGGGACATCCTTCATCGCGACCAGCTCGCGATCCTGGGTGAAGTAGCGATCGGCTTGTCCCACGAGATCAACAACCCCCTTGCTGTGATCTTGAACCAGGCCGAGCTGTTAGAGAAAGAGATCTATGACCTGGCGGCCGAGCGCGACACGTCGGTCGAAACCGAACGTCTCGACGCGATCCGGCGCGAAGTGGGGCGCATCGCTCAGATTCTCGAGCGGCTCGGCGAAATGGTCGCAACCGATTCCTACGAGACGATCAACTATATCGGTCCCTCGCGCATGGTTGATCTCAAGCATCACCGTGATCCCGAATCTGAGTTGCAGCAGTGGCGTGCCCGCCTGGGTGGGGTGCGGTTGCTCGTGGTGGACGACGATGCGGGAATCTGTCATTCCATCAAGGAGATCCTCGAAAGCTCAGGGTGCAGTGTCGAGACTGCTGGCGACGGAGTGGAGGCGATTGAACGTCTCGCCGGCAATACATTCGATCTGCTGCTCACCGATGTCGTGATGCCCCGGATGGACGGCCACAAGCTCTACCTCACCTTGAAAGAAAGCCACCCCGATCTTCCCGTCTTGATGATGACTGCCTTTCATTACGACAAAGACCACATCATCAAGCGCGCGCGCATGGAGGGGCTCGAAGGAGTGATCTTCAAGAAGCCGCTCGATCCCGGGCGTTTGCGGCAAATCATTTGCGAAACGATCGGGCGCTAGAGAGTTCGCGCAGCGCAGATCGCTTGAATGTTCTTCGCCCCCGCCCGTCGCAGGCAGCGCGCCGCTTCTTCGAGAGTACTTCGGGTCGTCACCACGTCATCAACCAGCCAGATGTCTGGCGCCGAAACTGCGGTGCAGGCAAATGCGTCGCGAATGTTGCTGCGCCGCTGCCGGCGCCCCAGGTGGGTTTGGCTTGGGGTGTCGCGGAGCCGAATCAATAAATCCGTTGTCAGTCGTCCGCCGACTTGCTTGGCGATCGCCCGCGCGAGGGTGGTGGCCGGGTTGAACCCGCGTGCGCGCAGGCGACTCGGATGAAGGGGCACGGGAACCACGAGGTCGGGGCTGCGGTGGACGAGCATCTGGGAGACATCGCGCGCGAGTGCGACGACGATCGACTCGGGGCCGGGCAAGAGTCCGGCAATTCCACTGCGGGGATACTTGAAGTCTCGGATCCAGCCCTCGGCTCGACCTTCAAATGCAACGCGGGCGGTGCAAGCGTCGAGTGAAGAGCCCTCGCCCTTGCAACGACTGCACAGTCGATGGGGACGGCTGGGTGTCGGCAGCTGACAGAGCAGGCAGCCCTCACGGTTCAAGAACTGCAGTGCGCGCGAACATGGGCCGCACAGCACAGACTCAATTTCTGGCGCGCGCTCACAAGCACGCTCGAAAACATGATCGGAAATGTGGTCGGTCTCGTGTAGATGCGCGCCACACCCTGCACAAACCGGAGGCAAGAGAAATTCCAGCAAGCCTCGCAGCATGGAGCCCGCCAACTCTTTCGGACGTGCGATCAAACGAACCCTCAGGCGACGCTGGTAGTAGCCTGCTGCGCTGCTTTGACGGGGGTCAGTTCGGGCATATCCAAGGTGATTCGAGGTGCGTCGCCCCACAGCGCTTCGAGATCGAAAAGTTCGCGGGCATCGGGGTCAAATACGTGCACGATGACGTCGTTGGAGTCGATCAACATCCAGGTCGCGTTGTCGCCGCCTTCGACCCCGAGAGGTATGTCGCCATCTGCCTTGAGGGCCTTGACCACCTGACCGACGATTGATCGCACCTGCCGATTCGAGTTGCCGCTCATGATGACCAGACAATCGGCATACGAAGTGAGTTCGTGCACGTCGAGAATCACGGGTCGATCGGCATTGCGCGCGAGCGCGGCTTCAATCACTGTGGAGAGCTTCTTGCGCAACGTGTCTTCGATCATTTCCACCGGACGTCCTTTCGTTTCACTCTTGATTTTATCATCTGCGTTGTTCTGCATGCTGTTCTTCATGTAGTGGCTGCTCGAAATGTAGTGGCCGCTCGAAACAATCGCTTCGCAGACGGGTTCGGGTACCAGTTTCGCGATTGATTCCCCTCTGGCCAGCCTGCTTCGGACCTCGGACGCCGAAACATCCAGCGCGTCGATGGCCAACACGTCGATGCGGGTATCGCTCCTGCGGCAGAACGCGGAGCGCCCGTCCTCGGCGATCTCCACCAACTCGCGCGCGAATTCGGGAAGCCACTGGTCGAGGTGGTCAAGGGTTGCCGGGGGTCGGGATACGACGACAAGGTCGACCAACTGAAGGATGCCACAGGGATCTTTCCAGCTTCCCATCTCGATGAATGCGTCGTGTCCCAGGATGAATACGAGCCGCGCCGGAGCGAATTCGCCGACCAGGGTGCGCAAGGTGTCGATCGAGTACGACGCTCCCGAGCGTTCGAGTTCGAGATCGTTGAGTTCGAACAAGGGTTCGCTTGCGATCGAAGCCTTTACCCAGCGCAAGCGATCCCGTGCCGGAGCAATCGGGTCCTGATCATCGTGGGTCTTGTGCGGCGGCTGTGCGCTGGGGACGAAGATCACTCGCTCGAGATCGAGGGCGCCCGCGACTTCGCGCGCGGCCTGCAGGTGACCGCGATGGATCGGGTTGAACGTACCCCCGTAGATTCCTATGCGACGTCCGTCCGCGCTCATTCGCGCAGTTGACCCTCTCCGGTCAAGATGAACTTTTGGGTCGTGAGACCCTCGAGTCCCATCGGGCCGTACGCGTGGAGCTTCGAAGTCGAAATGCCAATTTCAGCACCCAACCCGAGTCTGAAGCCGTCCGCAAATGCGGTCGAACAATTGATCCCGACGGTGGAAGAATTGACGCGTCGCTGCCACGCGGATCCATTTGCCTGATCGTTGGTGATGATGATTTCGGTGTGGTTCGAGCCAAACTCGCGGATGTGGTCGATTGCCGAGTCGAGATCGTCCACGACCTTCACCGACAAGATCTTGTCGAGATACTCGGTTGCCCAATCGTTTTCGCTCGCCGGTCGCGCCTCGGAGAACACGTCGCAGACGGTTTGGTCGCCGCGAATTTCGACGCCCTCTTCATGGAGTGCCTTCAGCACCTGGGGAAGCACGGTCTCGCTTGCATCCCGGTGAACCAGGAGCGTCTCCAAGGCGTTGCAAACCGCGAGTTGGCGCAGCTTCGAATCCAAAACGATCTCAGTGGCCATCTTCGCATCTGCACTCGCATCGATAAAGATGTGACAAATGCCCTCGTCGTGACAGATCACCGGAATGGTCGAGTTTTCCCTCACCTTGCGGATCAACCCGGGTCCACCACGGGGAATGATCAAGTCGATCTCTCGGTTGAGCTTGAGCAGGATGTCGATCGCCGCGCGGTCGGTGGTCCCCATCACGGCGATGGCATCTTCGGGAACTCCCGTCTCGCGAGCGGCCGCGCGCAAGACCTTGGCCAGCGCTTGATTGGAATGGAAGGCTTCCGATCCCCCGCGCAAGATGACCGCGTTGCCGGCCTTGATGCAGAGTGCTGCGGCGTCGACTGTGACATTGGGTCGCGACTCGTAGATCATGGCGATGACGCCCAACGGAATGCGCATGCGCGCGACCCGCAACCCGTTGGGTCGCAGGTGACTGTCCGCCACTTCCCCCACTGGATCGCGCAGGGCGGCGACATCGCGGAGCCCCGCAATCATGTCGTCCCACTTGCCGTCGGCGATCGACAGTCGGTTTATTAGAGGAGCCGCGATGTTCTTGTTTCGCGCTTCTTCTTGATCGAGTCGGTTGGCCTCGAGGATTTCATCCTTGGACTCTTCGAGCAGTTCTGCGCAGCGCAAAAGCCATGCGTTCTTTGTCGCGGTATCGAGATCACCGAGCGCATGAGCAGCGCGCGCAGCTCGAGTTGCCAGGCCCGTAATTTGCTCTTGGAGTTCGGGATTCAAATTCGGATCCAGCGTTTGAGATTGTTCCATGACTCGCACTTCCTGTTCTGCGCGTATCTCTTCGGTTCCTACCGGCGCTCGCGATGCTCACGACCTTTACGACCTTCACGAAGATAGAATGACGAGGTTGTCCCGGTGGATGAGTTCATCTCCGTTCGAATATCCTAGCACCCGCTCGATCTCCCGTGTGGGGAGACCTTTGATCCGTTGGACTTCATCTGCGCCATAGGTGCACAATCCGCGCGCAATCTCCCGTCCCTTGGGATCCAGGCAAGCCACCGAGTCACCGCGCTTGAAGTCGCCGGAAAGTGACGTAACCCCCGCCGGCAACAGGCTGCTCCCCCGCTTTTCGATTGCGTGACTCGCACCCTCGTCAAGCATCAGTGAACCGCGGGTCCGGGTCGTGAACGCCAACCAGTGCTTTCGACTCGCCATTCGTGCGGCGGGGAGAAACATTGTGCCCAGAGCTTCACCTGCGAGAACGCGCGAGACCACATTTTTTGTCGCGCCGTTGCACACAACGGTGACGGCTCCGGTGTGAGCAGCGGTTCTCGCGGCCTCGAGTTTTGTGATCATGCCGCCGCGACCGAAAGCGCTTGGCGATCCCTGGGCGGCGTGTTCGACTTCGGGGGTGATCTTTTCGATCACATCGAAGAGTTGCGGTTTGCGCCGGCCCTCGATCGGGGGTTCGACATAGAGTCCGTCGACGTCGGTCAAGATCACCAGAGCATCGGCACTCACGAGGCTTACGATGTTTGCAGACAAGTTGTCGTTGTCACCGAAGCGGATTTCTTCGGTCGCGATCGTATCGTTTTCGTTCACCACCGGAACGACCTTCAACTTGAGAAGTTCGTGCAGCGCCTGTCGCGCGTTCAAAAAGCGTTCGCGATCTTCGAGGCCCATTCGAGTCAGTAGAATTTGCGCGATCTTTTGGTCGTGGCTTGCGAAGCGCCGCTGGTAGAGCTCGACGAGTCCGATCTGTCCGACCGCGGCAGCCGCCTGCATCTCGGGAATCGTATGCCGGGGATGATCCCATCCAAGCTTGGCCGCACCGATTGCGATTGCGCCCGAGGATACGAGTACGACCTCGCGACCGTCATCCACCAAGCCCGAAATTTGCTTCGCGAGGTCCGAGAACTTCCGCGGTCGCAGCTTGCCGTCCCGGGTCAAGGTGCTGCTCCCGACCTTGACGACTATGCGACGCGCGCGCGCGAGCAGTTTTCGACTCTCGTCATTATTCATTGGTTGTACTTTCGGCTTTATCTGCTGTATCCGCTTCGTTGGCCGCGGCCACTGCGTCGAACATCAGGCTGACGAGGTCGCGACAACCGACCCCGGTGGCCCCTGAAATCCTCGACGCTTGCAGGCCGCGATCCCGCAAGGCTTCTTCAAGTGCCACAATATCGCGTTCGTCGTGAAGTAGGTCGACTTTGTTGAGCACGACAATTTCGTGGCGCTCGATCAAGTCTGCGCGATAGCGACCGAGTTCTCGGCGTATGGTGTCGTAGTCGTTGATCAAATCGCGTCCCTCGGTGAGCATCGCACCACAGTCGAGCAGGTGGACGATCACCCGGGTGCGCTCGATGTGGCGCAGGAAGCGGTCTCCGAGGCCGGCCCCTTCGCTCGCCCCTTCGATCAAACCGGGAATATCGGCCGCGACAATGCGTTGCTCTCCCCGCTCGACGACGCCGAGAGAGGGCACCAGGGTCGTGAACGGGTAGGAGGCGACGCGCGGTCGAGCCTTTGAAATCTGTCGCAGCAGCGTGGACTTGCCCGCGTTGGGAAAGCCCACGAAACCGACGTCCGCCAACAGTTTTACGGTCATGCGGAGGCTGCGCGTTTCTCCGCGCTGGCCGGGTTGGGCAAAGCGTGGTGTCTGTCGCGTGGAAGTCTTGAAGCGGGTGTTTCCCTTGCCGCCCTTGCCGCCACGACAGATGACGTGGCACTGATCTGCAAGGGTGAGATCGACGATCGGCGCGCTGCCCTCGTCTGCATCCTGATCATAGATTTCGGTTCCGACAGGCACGCGGATCTCGACTGCCTTGCCCGAGGCGCCGGTCTTCTCTCGGGTTCCGCCGTTGGCGCCCCGCTCCGCCTTGATCTCGCGACGATGACGGATATCGAGCAAGGTGCGAAGGTTTCCGTCGGCGACCAGGACGACGTCGCCCCCGCGGCCCCCGTCGCCCCCGTCGGGGCCCCCCATGGGCTCAAACTTCGCCCGGCGCATGGACACCATGCCGTCGCCCCCGTCTCCGGAGGTTACGTTGACGAAGACTTCGTCGACAAAGTTTGCTTTCGTGCCCATCGAGGTCTTCCTCGTTCTAGCGTGCGCACAGAGTACAGGAGCCATGCCCGCGCGTCGGTGCCCGGCTGGGAGGCGAGCGAATCGCAGCCCTTGATCGGATGCGCACCGGTCGCCATCGCGTGATGGATTTCAGGAACGGGCTTGCTGAGTTGGGGATTGCTGATCCGGGGAAACGAGCGTTGTCTACTACTCTCGGATCGGCTGATGCGTAACTACTTACAGCGCTGACTACAGCGCTGACTATTGAGGGACGTCTACGTAGGCGACCGTGCGGCCTCGAGACTTGCCGTAGCGAACCGTGCCGTCGATCAACGCGAACAGCGTGTAGTCGCGACCCACGCCAACGCCCTTGCCCGGGTGGATCTTGGTTCCGCACTGGCGCATGAGAATGTTGCCGGCGCGTACCACCTGGCCACCGAAAATCTTCATGCCTCGCCGCTGACCGTTACTGTCCCGGCCGTTGCGTGAGCTGCCCTGTCCCTTTTTGTGCGACATAGTGCTTTGATCCCTTTGTCTTACGTCATACGTCTGTCGTCTGTCTCGCGTCGCGAGTCGAGCGGCTGGATCAGCCCTCGATGCGATCGATCTGAACTTCCGTATACGATTGTCGGTGGCCCTGGGTGCGGCGATAGCGCTTTCGGCGCTTCATCTTGAACACCCGGATTTTTGGATGACGGTCCTGGGCGAGAATGGTGCCCACCACCTTGGCACCGTCGACCTGGGGCGTGCCGATTCTCACACCCTCGTCACCACCGACCATCAGGACGTCGTTGAACTCGATGGTATCTCCGACTTCGCCATCAAGTTTTTCAATGCGGACCGCATCTCCGGGGTTCATCCGGACTTGCTTTCCGCCAGTTTTAACAACGGCGTACATCATGGCTCCTCAGGCTGGCGAGAGGCGGGGAGTATCCGCAATTCCGATTGATCGTCAAGCACTTCGGGCGTATCCATGTCCATCGAGTCCAACTCTTTGGCCGCCGCAGCTCTGTCGTCCGCCGCCGCAGCGCTGTCATCGTCTTTGTCGTCGGGATCCTGTGCCTTGGCGAGGAGTGGGTCCTGCTCGCCCTCGATCCTCTCGACCGTATCCAACTGCACCCCCTCCGGGGAATCCGGACTCGGCTGCTCGCTCGGGGTGAGTTCGGCGCTTGGGTCGGACTCGTCGTCGGCAGTTTTGTCCTTTGCCTCCAGCTCGTCGACCTTCTCGCCGCCATTTTTCTTCTGATTTCTTCCCGACGATCGCCGCCGCTTGTTTTTGTCCTTCCCATTTTCTTTCTTTTCGCCGGGTCCGTCCAGCCAGCGCAGCGGGATCGAGACCGGCGGCCCGGTGTCCAGCGCCAGGACCTCGAACTGCTCCTGATGGATACCCGGTCGGGCGCGAATCTCGATCTCGCGTCCAAGATCTTCACCCAGCTTGACCACCGCCGAACTGCCGTCTCGCAACAGTTGCTCGGCGACATGTGGATTCACGCTGATCGCGATGCGGCGGCTGCTGAAGCGGGGTAGATCGTTGCGAACTTCGCGCAGTACCTTGAACGCGACGCTCGAGCGCGACAGCACGAAACCGCGGCCCTCGCAGTAGTCGCATGGCTCACACAAGGTCTGGAGGAGATTCTCCCGAGTTCGCTTGCGGGTCATCTCGACCAGGCCGAGTTCGGAGATCTTCAAGATATTGGTGCGGGCCTTGTCGCTCCGCAGTGCCTCCTGCAGCGCCCGGTATACCTTTTCGCGGTGATCCGCGGGCTCCATGTCGATCAAGTCGATGATGATCAAGCCGCCAATATTGCGGAAGCGCAGCTGGTACACGATCTCGCGAACCGCTTCGAGGTTGGTTCGGAGGATGGTCTCTTCGAGGTCGCGCTTGCCGGTGAAGCGCCCCGTGTTGACGTCGATCGCGGTGAGGGCCTCGCCCTGGTCGAATACCAGGTGGCCTCCGGATTTGAGCATCACCTTGCGTTCGAGGTTGTCGTGAATCTTCGACTCGAGGGAAAACTCGTCAAAGATCGGGGTCGCCGCTGTGTAGTGCAGAATGTTCGGCTTGGGATCGGCCACGAACTGATCGACAAAGCTCTTGAGTTCGGTGTAGACGGTTTCGGAATCGATGGAGATCTGGGAGGTCTCTGAATTTGCATAGTCGCGAATCATCTTGAGCGGCAAGTCCAACTCGGTATAGAGAATCGATGGAGACTCGCTGGTTACCATCTTTGACTTGATCTCGTTCCAGACGGACGTGAGGTAGCGAATGTCCGCCTCGAAATCGGATTCCCGCACTCCGTGTCCAGCAGTGCGAATGATGAAGCCGAGGTCGTCTACCCGGAGGCGTTCGACAATTTCCCGCAAGCGGCGACGTTCCTTGTCGGACTCGATGCGGCGCGAAACGCCCACACGCCCTGCTCCGGGAGTGAGCACCAGGTGGCGCCCCGGGATCGAGATGTTCGAGGTGATGCGCGCACCCTTGCTGCCGATCGGCTCCTTGGCGATCTGGACCACGACATCCTGGCCTTCGCGCAGGACCGTTTCGATCTTGGGCGGGGTGCGTGTGCGACCGCGACGACGACGCCCGTTGCCGGAGTCGCCGTTGCCGTTGGCTTTATTGGCTTCGAGTACGGGGAAATAGTCGCCCACGTAGAGGAAACCGGCCTTTTCGAGGCCGATATCCACGAACGCCGCCTGCATACCAGGCAGCACTCGACTGACCCGTCCCTTGATCACATTGCCCACAACGCTGCGTTCATTGTCGCGTTCGATGTAGAGCTCGGTAAAGGTCGATCGTTCGAGGATCGCAACCCGGGTCTCGCCGGGTTCCGAGTTGATTACAATTTCATTTTGCATCGCGTACCCGCTGATGAGGGTGACAACCGCAGCGTCCGACCTGTTCCTGTTCTTGCAAAATAACAAGTTGCAGAACGACGGTCGTTGACAGAGCTACAGCCATCCCCTTCGACGCTGGCGAGTCGTATCGGGATACCATGAGGGTCTTTTGTCCAGCTGCGATCGGCAGCCGTGGCGGGGATGAATCAGTTGGGATTCGAGGCGCGACTTCGTTACCTCGAATGGTCTACGACACTCTCAGGTTGTATCCCGAACAAAAACTGTTGATCTACGACTCGCACAGGACCTCACTTCAATAGCGGCACTGGCTGGATCCAAGGTCTTCCGAGTCCCATGCGTAAGCAGCATCCCCGCCGCCGACCATCTCAGATGACCAACACTCTGGAAGCAAAACAAACTACGCTGGGATATGGGCTTGGATGCGATCAGTGGACTGATAGAGGAAGAAGAGATTCTGTGACCGGAGCGACTCGGTGCTGCAGGCTCAATTGAAAGTCCTGCGGCTCGACTGACCATTGCAGCATTCGTTCATTCACTCGGATCGAGTCGTCAGTCAAGCAGTGTCCTTCAATCAATGTCCTTGGACCTGGCCCGACTTAATTCTTGACCGTTTGACTCTTGATCTCGACTGATCCTGATACGAACTCGTCTCAATCTGTTGCACTGGTCTAGCTCTATTGCTCCGGGCGAATCCCGTACTCCGCTAAAGGATGTTTGTCCAAATTCGCAATCGTCGCGTCTGACTTCGAACCTTCCGTTCGGCAGAACGCGCGTGTCATATCCCGCGGGGGGTTCCGGACATCCATCAACCTGTTCTTAATCTGGATCTGCTAGTCGATCTGGTTGTCGATGGCTGATGGCCGAGCGTGCATCCCTCGCTTTCCGTACTGTTTGTCTTGATCTCTCGCTGTTCCTGCTTGTAGTGGTTGCGGCTTGCCTACAACTTGTCTGCTGGCCGCACCTAGTTTTGCTTTTCCAGAGCCGGCCCAGCCTGGGCCGACAAAAATCTTGAAAGAACAATCATGGATCTGAGCGGCGGCGTCAACCCAGACACCCGACGACACCTTCCCTCGGTAGACAAACTGTGCCGGGAAGTAGTTCGGTCTTGTCCCGAACTGTCCGAGTGGGCGGTCCTCGCTGCCTCTCGCTTAATTCTTCGGTCTGCTCGCGAAGAAATTGAGTCGATGCTTTCCCGCGGGGCAGATGCCAGTGAATTGAAGCAGATCGCAGAGACCCAGTGGGCGGTGCGGGTGGCGGCCGAGGCTGCCAGAGTCATGAGCCCCCACCCTCGCCCGGTCATCAACGGAACCGGTGTCGTGCTCCATACCAATCTCGGTCGCTCGCCCCTGGCCCGGGGTGCAGCCGAAGCGGCTGCCGAAGCCTCAGTGGGGTATTCGGATCTCGAACTAGACCTCGAGACCGGTCGCCGCGGGAATCGCCTGGCGGAGATCTCGGCCAAGATCTGCCTGCTTTCGGGGGCCGAGGCGGCCACGGTGGTGAACAACAACGCCGCCGCAGTCTTGTTGGCACTCAATACCCTCGCGAGTGGCAGGGAAGTCGTAGTCTCGCGAGGTGAATTGGTCGAAATAGGGGGCTCATTTCGGGTTCCCGCGATCATGGAACGCGCCGGTGTGCGACTGGTCGAGGTCGGGACCACCAACCGAACCCATGCGCGGGACTACGAACAGGCGATCGGGCCCGACACAGCGCTGCTTCTCAAGGTTCATCGCAGCAATTTTGAGCAACGGGGATACGTTGCCGAAGTCGACCTTGAAGCGCTGGTAGAGATTGGCCACAGCCACGGTCTCCCGGTGGTCGAAGATCTGGGAGCGGGCACGCTGGTTGATCTAACCGATCGCGGGCTGCCGCGAGACGCCTACGCGCCAGCTCGTGTCCGCTTGGGTGTTGACCTGGTTTGTTTTTCGGGAGACAAGCTGATCGGTGGTCCCCAGGCGGGGATCATCCTCGGCAACGAGTCGACGATCGCTGCGCTCCGCAAAAACCCCCTCGCCCGCGCCCTGCGGGTGGACAAAATGACGATCGCGGCCCTCGATTGGACGCTCAACGCGATGCTCGAAGGCCGGGCGGAGCAAGACATCCCCATTCTTAAAATGATGTTCGAATCCAGTGAGCAAATTGAAACTCGCGCCGGACGGCTCATCGACCGAATCAAGTCCATCGCGACCGACCAGATTCAGTTTGCCGTTGTCAAGGATCGGGTTCTGGTCGGGGGTGGCTCACTCCCCGGACTGGAGTTCGAAAGCTGGGTGGTGACGATTCGGAGTTCGCAGCAAGGACTGTCGACGGATCGTATTGTGAGAAGGATGCGAGAAGCAGAAACGCCGGTTCTGGCTCGTGTGCGTGAAGGTGCTGTCTGCATCGATCTGCGAACACTTGCCGAAGAAGACTTGGAAGCTGTCGCCAGTGCTATCAAATTCGCGGTCCGTTGAACGACACGGGCCCTTTGGGTAGGTTTCGTTAGCAAGAGATGTTGAACTCGAGCGTACTTGTCCTCAATCGTTCATTTTTACCGATTCACGTGACATCGGTCCGCCGAGCCTTCTCTCTGATCTACCGGGGCGGCGCGAACGCAGTCAATGAAAACTACGAAATGTTCGACTTTGATCGCTGGTGCCTGCGAGGCGGTCCGGTGGCCGGAGGCGGGGATTTCATCCGAACACTGACCGGAAAGATTCCGATTCCCCGGGTCATCGTGCTGCGCTACTACAACCGGGTTCCGCGCAAACACGTTCGCTTCAGCCGCGCGAACATTTTCTCCCGCGATACGAATACCTGCCAATATTGTGACAGCATGCCGCCTCGCTCCCAGCTCAATCTCGACCACGTCGTCCCGCGAGCCCAGGGCGGAAAGACGACCTGGGAGAACGTCGTTTGCTGCTGCATCCCCTGCAACCGACGCAAGGGTGGCCGCACCCCCGAGCAGGCCGGGGTAAAACTGCGTCGCACTCCGCGCCGACCGCGTTGGTCGCCGTTGATGAGCGTGGTGCCCCACGGAGTCCGCTATCAAGAGTGGAGGCCCTTCTTGGGAGAATATGAAAAAACGGTCGAGATTTCTCGATCGGCGTGACAAGATATGAGTGGCAGGCGTTCGGGGGGAGTGCGTTCGGTGAGGGGTTTGCAAATGCGACAGGTCTGTGAATGAGCGACTCGCCTGACGAAATTGACGGCACTGCCCGAGCGAAGCGGAGTGTAGCTGGTGGCAGTGCTCGGGTCGTATCGGTGGGAGGCGGCAAGGGGGGCGTCGGCAAGTCCTTCTTCGTCGCCAACATCGCGACCTGTCTCGCGCGTGCGGGTCATCGCGTCATTGCGGTCGATTCCGATCTCGAAGGTGCCAATCTCCACACCTGTCTCGGTGTCCCGGCCCCGGCTGAAAGCCTCGCCGACTTTGTCGCTCAACGGGTAGATGATCTCGGCAAGTTGATTGTCGACACCCCAATCTCGGGGCTCCGGATGATTGCGGGAACTCACGCGCATCTCAGCGATGCCCAGCCTACTCATCTTCGCCGGGTCCGATTGATGCGAGCCATGCGACGCCTGGAAGCCGACTTCGTGGTGATCGACCTGGGTGCCGGAGTCCACTCTGCGGTGCTCGACTATTTTCTCGTTGCAGACGAAGGCCTGGTCGTCCTGTCCCCGGAGCCGACCAGTGTCGAGAACGCTTATTCGTTTTTGCGTGCTGCCTTCTATCGCCGCATGCAACTCGCGATGGTCGGCCACGGCGTGCGAAAGCTCGTCACCATCGCAATGGATCAGCACAATGAACGGGGACTTCGTACGCCGCTCGATCTGTTGCGCGAGATCGAAGCGATCGACAGCTCCGACGGTGCCCGGTTCGTGCAGACCATGCGTGAGTTTCGACCGCGCATCGTGGTCAACAACGTTCGCACCGCCGAGGACATCAAGCTCGGCTTTGCGGTGTCGAGCGTGTGTCGGAAGTACTTTGGGATCGATGCGGAATACCTGGGCTACGTGAATCAAGACGACGATGTGCGGCTATCGGTTGCCAACCGCACTC
This sequence comes from Myxococcales bacterium, assembly GCA_022563535.1. Lineage (NCBI taxonomy): Bacteria > Pseudomonadati > Myxococcota > Myxococcia > Myxococcales > Myxococcales bacterium. The sequence continues at coordinate 45,031 of JADFNE010000011.1, read as the reverse complement.
CTCTGGTCGAGTATCGACCAAAGTCCGATGCGTCCATCTATCTCGAGCGGATTGCCCGAAAGCTCTCGATGACTGGCGGGCCGGCAGCCGCGACCACTCGCGTAGACGCGGTGCCAGCTCCGGAAACCTTTTTGGGTTCGCTTTCGGGAACAGTGTTCGGAACGCTGCCGGGAACGACACCAAAATGAAGCCACTAGACGAACTCGACCACTACGAAGTTCTCGAAATCCCACCCGGCGCTGGCTTTGAAGAGATCGAGCGCGCCTATCGAATGACGCGCGAGGCCTATACCGACGACTCGATGGCCCTGTACTCCATCTTCAACCACGACGATGCAGTGGTCATCCGAAATCGCATCGACGAGGCTTATCGCATCCTGGCAGACCCGAAAGTTCGCGCGAAGTACGACGCCGAGGCGGGTATTTCGTCACAGCCCGGCGATGCGCAGTCTCCGGACCCGGCAGTCGATACTCCCGCAGCGGACTCGAGGTCCGGGGGTGCGGGACGCGGGAGCGCAGCACCCGCAGAGTTGTCCTCGGCGATCGAGGTGATCGACGATCTGGGCGCAGAGATCGAGGAGGAAAGCCATGATCTGAATGGCGCTGCATTGCGTCGCGCTCGCCTGCGCAGGGGCGTCGAACTCGATCAGATCTCCGACGTCACCAAGGTCAGCGCGAGTTACTTAAGCTTCATCGAAGACGAGGACTTTGAACGACTCCCGGCCTCGGTCTACATCCGCGGCTTCGTTCATGCCTACGCCCGGGCGATCGGTCTCGATGCAGATCGAGTTGCTACCAACTACATGGTGCGGGTCGAGGCCGTGCGCAATCCGCCCAGGCGCCTGCTGCGACCGTCATCTCCTTAGCCTCCCTCGGCCAGCCCCGTTTTTTGTCGTTCAACACGAAGCGACGCTATCCTGAATTTCGAATCGAGCGAGACAAGTATGCGCTTCGAAGCCGATGCAGAGCACGAAGGACAGCGCCTAGACGTTTGCTTTAGCGAGTGGGCCGACGTTCCCCGGTCCCAGGTACGCCGCTGGATCCTGGAAGGAAAGGTTCTGCTGAATGGGAACGTGGTGCGCCCGAGCCGCAAGGTTTCGATCGGCGACGTTGCGGTTGGCGAGATTCCGGAGCCCGAACCCATGGAGGTGCAGGCCGAGAACATCCCTCTCGAGATTTTGTACTCAGACCCAGACCTCATTGTCGTAGACAAGGCAGCGGGGATGGTTGTCCATCCCGCGCCGGGACACGCGCGCGGAACACTCGTCAATGCACTGCTGCACCACTGCGATGACCTGGCCGGCGTCGGAGGCGTGTTGCGTCCCGGAATTGTTCATCGTCTCGATCGGGGAACCTCGGGAGTGATGGTCGTGGCGAAGAACGACGATGCCCACCGCCACCTCTCGGAACAGTTTCACGACCATACGATCGACCGTGTGTACTGGGCATTTGTTCGCTCGCTTCCGAGTGCTGCACACGGCTCGCTCGACGCGCCGATCGGACGCCACCCCAAGGATCGCAAACGCATGTCGATTCGCACGGAGTCGGGGCGAAGGGCGCTCACCCACTGGCGGGTCCTCACGCGTTATCCCGCTGCGGGGCTCAGTCAGCTCGAAATCCGGCCCGAGACCGGACGGACGCATCAGATTCGCGTTCACCTTTCTTCGGCCGGCATGCCGATCGCCGGCGATCCGGTCTACGGTCGGTCACGCGACAAGCATCGCGGCCACGGGTTTCGCATCGAGCTCGAGCGGCCCGCATTGCACGCTGCCCGGCTCGCTTTTTCGCATCCCCGCACGGGGGAGCGGCTCGACTTCACAGCACCGCTGCCCGAGGATCTCGCGGCGTTCGAGCGCGCATTGGCAGACTTCGGGTCCGGAAGCGAAACGACATGAAGCCTTTCAAACCCGATGGTTTTATCCGGCACCCGCTGCTCGAAAGCATTGGCGTGGCCCACGGATTTGGAACCCGAGACAGCGTGGCACCGGTCGGTACCCTGCGTCCGATCCAGGTACACGGCGCAGATGTAATCCAGGTCGATACAGAATCTCGCTTCGTCGAGTCCGAAGCCGATGTGATCGTCTGCAGTCGGCCCGCGACTTCGGTCGCGGTCGTTACTGCCGACTGCATTCCGATTTTGGCGTGCGGCGAATCCGGCGGTGGGGTCGCGGCCATTCACGCCGGCTGGCGCGGTCTTGCAAAGGGAGTCGTCGAGGCCGGAATCGAAGCGCTGCGGGGGAATGCAGCAACGGGGGAGCGAATTTACGCGGTGATTGGGCCGCACATTGGTCGCTGCTGCTACGAGGTCGACGAACCCGTGCTCGACGCGATGGCCGCGAGATTTGGTGCCGACGTCGTTTCGCGTGCTTCCAGCGCGACCCGACCGGGTCACGCACGCTTGTCGTTGGCCGCTCTCGCAGAAGCCTCTCTGCATCGGGCGGGTGTTGGAGCCGGGTGCTACGAGCGGCTTGCAGACAGTTGTACGGCGTGCGAAACCGATCGCTTTCATTCGTTTCGACGCCAGGGCGAGGGCGCTGGCCGCATGCTTCACTTTATCGTAACTAGTGGATAATAAAGGGTTTAAGTTGAATTCTCGTGCATTCTCAGGGGTTGACAGCCGGCGGCTCCGGGTCTAAGTTGGGGGTCTTCGCTCCTCCCCAATCAGCATTTTAAATTGAGCACGAATTGCGTTATCGCGCGTAGCGTCTACTGTAGGGGCCAAGCAAACAACGGAGCCGCTGATCAACCCGCCCAGCGCCCCGTTCGACCAAAAGCGGCAAGTCGCAGATCGATTGGTCAGGCTCCAGTTCAGAAACACCCTGATCCTCAAGAAATCTTCCGAAGATCTGTAAGCAATTCCCTGAGCAAGTCGAAGATCAGATTCGTATACCAAAACAGATTTTTAAAATTTGATGTTCAACTTTCGGGCAGAGATGTCCGAACCACCAAGAGAAGAACCCATAGGCGTATCATCAGCCGGGACGAGATTGATCCCGAGCCCAGCAGAACGAACTCCGACCTTTCTGGCGCCACCGCGCCAACATCCTTCGCACCGCGGTCCAGACTTTCCCCGTACGCGGTTTCAATCCAGCTCGACAATTCAACACAACGACCGAACACAAAAAACCAAGACGAAAACCAATCTGATGAAATCCAACTTCACTGAATCAACCAAGAGAGAGATGAATCTGTGAGCACTGAGCGAGCCAGCGAATCGAACAACTCGAATTCCCCTTCCAGCAACTCGTCGAATTCTCGGCGCCGGAGCCGCGGTCGACGCTCACGGGGCGGAGGGGGTGGTGGCAATCGCAACTCGGGGAACAAGCCGCAGCAGAACGCCAAGCGCGACTATTTCCCGTCTGACGATGAGCTGGCGGAAGAAGAGGCAGCAGCCGAGGACAATGGTCAGGAGAAGATCTACGTCCAGGAGTTGAAGTCGTTGTCGATGGAGGAGCTCACGGTCTTTGCCGAGGAGCGAGAAATCGAAAACGCGGCGGGCATGCGAAAAGCCGACCTGCTGTTCGCAATTCTCCAGGCCCAGACGGCCAAACGCGGGCAAATCTTCGCTGAGGGCGTGTTGCAGATACTGCAGGATGGTTTCGGGTTCTTGCGAGCGCCCGACCAGAACTACCTGGCCGGCCCCGACGACATCTACGTTTCTCCTTCTCAGGTCCGACGTTTCAATCTCAAGACCGGCGACACGATCACAGGTCAAATCCGACCGCCAAAGGAGGGCGAGCGCTACTTTGCCCTGCTCAAGGTCGAAGAGATCAACTTCGAGCCGCGGGAGAACGCCAAGCACAAGATCCTGTTCGACAACTTGACGCCGCTCTACCCGGAAGAAAAATTCGTTCTCGAAACCAAGAACGGCAGCCTGACCACGCGCATCATCGATCTGATTGCTCCGATTGGAAAGGGTCAGCGCGCGCTCATCACCTCGCCGCCCAAGGCAGGCAAGACGATGATCCTCAAGGACATCGCCAATGCAATCGCCGAAAACCATCCCGAGGCGTATCTCATCGTGTTGTTGATCGACGAGCGCCCCGAGGAAGTGACCGACATGCGGCGCACGGTAAAGGCCGAAGTGATTTCTTCGACCTTCGACGAGCCGGCGAGTCGACACGTCCAGGTTGCCGACATGGTGATCGCCAAGGCCAAGCGCCTGGTCGAGCACAAGCGCGATGTGGTCATCCTGCTGGATTCGATCACACGCCTGGCTCGCGCCCACAACACCGTGGTTCCGCATTCGGGCAAGATTCTCTCAGGTGGTGTGGATTCGAACGCGCTCCACAAGCCCAAGCGCTTCTTCGGCGCGGCACGCAACGTGGAGGAGGGCGGGAGTCTCACAATCGTGGGCACCGCACTGATCGATACCGGGTCGCGCATGGATGAAGTGATCTTCGAGGAGTTCAAGGGCACGGGCAACAGTGAACTGGTGCTCGATCGCAAGCTCGCAGACCGCCGCACCTACCCCGCGATCGACATCAATCGCTCGGCTACACGGCGCGAAGAACTCCTGCTGGACGAGAAGACACTCAACCGCATGTACATCCTGCGCAAGGTGTTGGCGCCGCTGTCTCCGGTCGATTCAATGGAGTTTCTGCTTGGCAAGATCAAGGCCACGGACTCCAATGACGACTTCCTGGAGTCGATGAACTCCTAGGAGCCTTCTGCCGCGCAGACTCCTAGCCCTGTTCCGCCAGCTCAATTCTCGATCCCGTCGTTCGGGCTGCTGCCGTCCGACGGATTCGATACCCTCGCCCGCGTCTAAAACCGCGAGTGGCGGGCGTTGGTTCGCCCAAGGCGACGCGTCATTGCGAAAGATGCGAAAGATTCATCATGTCCAAGTACCTCGAACGAATCGCCGAAGCCGTTGAGCGCAGTCGCGAAATCGAGGGCCAGCTTTCCGATCCCGATATCGCGAACCAGCCGGGTCGCTTCAAGGACCTCGCCAAAGATCTGGCGAACCTGCGCCCGGTTGTCGAAGTCAGTGAGCGCTATCGCGAAGTCGTTCGCGAATTGGAAGAAGCCGGGCAGATGAGCGAGGACGCCGACGCAGATCTCGCCGAGATGGCGCGCGGCGAACTCGGAAGTCTCGGCGCAGAACTGGCGGAACTCGATCAGAAGCTGTTCGAGCATTTTACTCCGAAAGACCCGAGAGACGCCAAGAACGCCATCTTCGAAATCCGCGCGGGAACCGGCGGCGACGAAGCCGCGCTCTTTGCCGGCGATCTGTTTCGCATGTATGTCCGCTATGCCGAGGGGCTGGGGTGGAAGGTCGAAATCTTGTCGAGTTCCGAAAGCCATGGGGGTGGCTTCAAGGAAGTCATCGTGATGATCGACGGTAAAGACGTCTTCAGTCGCTTTAAGTACGAGCGCGGAGTCCACCGGGTGCAGCGGGTTCCGGCAACAGAATCACAGGGCCGGATCCACACCTCGACGGTCACGGTTGCGGTCCTGCCCGAAGCCGAAGAGGTCGACGTCGAGATCGATCCCCAGGATCTTCGCATCGACGTGATGCGGGCCGGCGGTCCCGGCGGACAGAGCGTCAACACAACCGACTCCGCCGTTCGGATCACCCATCTGCCCAGCGGCCTCGTCGTCCAGTGCCAGGACGAAAAATCGCAACACAAGAACAAGGCCAAGGCGATGAAGGTCCTGTGCTCGCGATTGCTCGATCTCGAAACCGAGCGCGTCAATGCCGAGCGAGCGAGCGAGCGAAAGGAGCAGGTGGGCACCGGAGAACGCAGCGAGAAGATCCGCACCTACAATTTTCCCCAGAACCGGATCACCGATCACCGGGCATCGATCACGCTCCACAAACTCGACGACATTCTGGAAGGCGATCTCCAGGAGCTGTTGGACGGTGTGCGGAGCGCAATGCTCGCCAAAGTCGAAGGCCAGGTCGAAGGCTAAGGAAGGCTCGAGACGACGACATGGCAGACACCCAATCCCGCGACCGCACGTGGACAGTTCTCGAATTACTGCAATGGACGACCGAGCATCTAAAAAAGCAGGGCATCGACACTGCCCGTCTCGACGCTGAAATTCTGCTCGCCCACGCGATGGAGACAAATCGTCTCGACCTCTATCTCAACTACGAGAAGCCCGTACTGCCAGCTGAGCGTGCAGTCTTTCGCGAGCTGGTGAGCAAGCGCGCCCAGCAGCGAGTCCCGGTTTCGCAACTGTTGGGTGAGCGCGAATTCTGGTCGCTGCGGTTCTCGATCAACTCAGACGTTCTGACGCCCCGGCCCGAGACCGAAGTCCTCGTCAGTGCCGCGCTCGATGCCATGCCGGATCTGGATCGCGCGTATCGCGTGCTAGATCTCGGTACCGGCTCGGGTGCAATCGCCCTCGCGCTCGCGAGCGAGCGTCCCAATTCCCAGGTGACTGCAAGCGATGTTTCGATCTCGGCGCTTAAGGTTGCGCGCGCAAATGCCGATCTATTGCAGCTGAAAGACAGGGTTCGCTTTGTCGAGGGAAGCCTCTTCGAAGCGGTGCCTGGGGAGACCTTCGATCTGGTTGTTTCCAACCCCCCCTATATCGCCAGATCGGAACGAGCAGCGCTGCCGCCGGAGCTTTCTCACGAACCCGAGGTCGCTCTGTTTGGTGGTGAAGATGGATACGCGGTGATCCGGCCATTGGTTTCGCAGGTCGGCACGGCATTGATTGAAGGGGGATTGTTTCTCGTAGAACTCGATCCTCGCCAGGCGGACACCGTGATGGATTGGTGTCGTGAGGCGGGTCTCGCAGGTGTTTCGGTTCTGCACGATCTGGCCGGGTGCGCGCGAGCCGTGACTGCCCAGGGGAGGATCGGGAAAGAGAGACAAGCGCAAGCAAAGGCAACTTCCGGAAGCTGACGCCGAATTGTTCATGGACATCGGCGAACTCTTCCGGTGAACATGAATTCGAGCAGCGAGCGGGGTGGATTCGAATCTTCGGATCACCGCGTTTACCGGGAGATTGTAATTATGGCGACTCGCACCACTACGAAGCTTCTCCGCGTGCTAAAAACCAGCGACGCTTCGTTTGCCGAAGAGTGGTCGACGCTGTGCGATCGAAATCTCGTGCGAGATGAAGGCATCGAAGCCAAGGTGCGTGAAGTCGTCGCCCAAGTGCGCGAAGAAGGAGACGCGGGGCTGCTCGCGCTCGTCAAGCAGGCCACCGGTGCCAAGCTCAGTTCGCTCGAGGTAAGGCGCGACGAGTGGGACGAAGCGTGCGAATCAGTCGACCCCAGCGACCGCGCGGCGATCGGCAAGGCCGCAATGCGTATCCGCGAATTCCATCGCAAGCGGATCCCCTCCAGTTGGGAAATGCGCGAAGAGGGTGGGGCCTACATGGGCCAACGCGTTCGCCCCCTCAACACAGTCGGTATCTACAATCTTCGCGGCGAAACCGTTCGCCCCAGCAGTGTGATCATGAACGTGACTCCGGCCTCGGTCGTGGAGGTGCCGGAGATCATTCTCGCCACCGCACCGGATCGATACGGCAAAGTGTCTCCAGAAATTTTGATGGCCGCGCGGGTGGCGGGTGTTCATCGCGTCTTCAAGGTCGGGGGTGCGCCCGCGATCGTCGCAATGGCATTGGGAACCGAACAGATTCCCCGGGTGGACAAGATTGTCGGTCCCGGCGAGCGCGAAGTTGCAGCCGCCAAGCGCCTGCTGTCTGGACTCGTCGGCGTCGATCCCGAAGCTGGGCCCAACGAGTTCTGCGTGGTCGCGGATTCGAGCGCGACTCCAGCGTGGGTTGCCGCGGATCTCATCTCTCAAGCGGAGCGTTCGGCGGACTCGCAACAGATTTTGATTACCCACTGCAAGACTTTGGCCACTCGAGTGCACGATCAAATGACACGCCAGCTCAAGACCCTCGAACGCGCCGACATTGCGCGCAAGGCCTTGGCTGCCCGGGGCGCGATCGTCGTGACAACCAACATCGAGGCTTCGATCGACCTGGCGAACGAGTACGCGGCCGAACGACTCGCCCTCGCCGTCAAGAAGCCCGACGTCGTGCACAAGCTGGTGCAGAACGCTGGCGCGGTCTTCCTCGGCCACTACACCCCTGTCGCGGTCGGAGACTATCTGGCGGGTCCGAACCACTCCCTGCCGACCGGCGGCGGCGCGCGTTTCCTGTCGCCACTCTGCGTAGAAGACTTCTTGAAGCGCACTGCGTTTCTGTCCTTTGAACCTCCGAAGTTGCGAGAGCTGGGCGCCGAGGTGATCCGTCTAGCCGGCGTCGAAGGCCAGACCGGTCCGGGTCGTTCCGTGGATCTGCGGCTGCAGAAGATTCGCCGGGTCCGGCGCGAGCGCGAGGCGGCTCGCGAGGCCGAACTCTAGCGGCCCCTGTCTGATCGACGGGCCCCCGCGAGCAATCTTCGCTGAAGACGAAAATCGCTGAAGACGCTATATAGAGTCCTGTGATATGCGGCTTTGCCTGCGGGGAATCTCCCGTAGAGCCACATTGGGACGAGACCCGACTTCAGCGATGACAGCGATGATGAACACCGACAAAAAGACCGACGCGAAGCAAAAGACGGACACGGCTGCGGTCGGCGCCGAGCGCCGGGCAGCAGTCGTACGCAAGACCAAAGAGACCGACATTCACGTCGAGCTGGTGCTGGATGGCACGGGTCTGTACCAGATTTCGACCGGGATTCCGTTCTTTGACCACATGCTCGAATCGTTTGCCAAGCACGGTCTCTTCGACCTCGACCTGTCGGCCAAGGGCGATGTCGCGGTGGATTTTCATCACACGATCGAGGACGTCGGTATTGCCCTCGGGCAGGCCTTCCGGGAAGCATTGGGCGATGCCTCGGGCATTCGACGCTTTGGAAGCTTTGTGCTGCCAATGGCGGAGGCCAAGGTCGAGGTGGCGCTCGATGTCTCGAATCGTCCCTATGTCGTATATCAGGTTGAACTCTCCAACCGCATGATCCGCGAGTTCGATGTCTCGCTGGTCGAGGACTTCGTGCGGGCGTTTGCGCAACACGCCGGCTTGGACCTGCACGTCAATCGAAGTTACGGCGAGAGCCCACATCACGTCGTCGAAGCCATCTTCAAGGGCCTGGCGCGAGCGCTGCGTATTGCGATGGAAATCGACCCGCGACAGCAGGGTCTGCCCACCGTGAAGGGCGCGCTCTAGCGGCTAGCTGTTGCCAATGCCTTTCGAACTCATCCCCGCGATCGATCTCATGAGCGGATCCTGCGTGCGCCTCGCCCAGGGACGCTACGAGGACAAGACCGTCTACGACGAGGATCCCGCGCAGGTTGCCAAGGGATTCGCCGAACATCAGATCCGCCGCTTGCATGTGGTCGATCTCGACGGTGCCAAGGCGGGTCGCCCGGTGAATGGCGCTGCCATCGCGGCGATCCTGGCTGCCGTCGGTCCGGACATCCCGGTACAGCTGGGCGGTGGCATTCGCGACATCAAAACCGTGGCGAAGACCCTCGAGTCTGGAGTCTCGCGGGTGATTCTGGGGACCGTGGCGCTGCGCGAGCCCGAGTTGGTGCGCGAAGCTGCGCGGAGTTTTCCCAATCAGATCGTCGTCGGGATCGACGCGCGGGAGGGCCGGGTGGCGGTCGAGGGATGGCTCGACACGACTGAAGCCCATGCCAGCGATCTGGCGCGAAGTTTTGAAGACGTGGGCGTTGCGGCAATTGTCTACACCGACATCTCCCGGGACGGAATGCTCAGTGGGCCCAATCTCGAGGGGACCGTTTTGCTGGCGCGTTCGGTGTCGATTCCGGTAATCGTATCCGGGGGGGTGTCGAGCGAGGATGACATCGTGGCCGCCTCACAGCAGATGGACAGCGGGATCGCAGGAATCATCGTCGGCAAAGCGATCTACACCGGTGCTGTGAACCTCGCGTCGGCGCTCGCCGCAATCGAGACTTCTTGAGCTGGCAAGCGCCCTGCGCTAGGGTGACGCGCTTGTGCCGATTAGAGTGAAGCCAGTTGATTTGACGGGTATTTTTAGGCTGAAGCCAGTCGCCCCGGACCCCGAAGAGCGGGCCTGAGAGGCAGGAACAAGCAGCTGACGCGCAGGCGACATTCGGGAATGTGCAATAAATCGAAGAACCTTCTGCTCTGGAACAATAATCAAGTAGTAGGGGGAATAATGCAACACTCTAGTCGATTCACTGTAGTGTTTTACCTCCGATATGCCGAAAAATAAGGATACAGGGCATATCGTGGGCTGTAATCAAACAGGGCGCTACGAGGACAAAGAGGGCCTCAAAAAGCGATTTCTTTCGATGTAATTTCGTCACGAGACGCCATCGAAAACCACTCACCAACAGGTATTTCGTGAACCGGTGGACACGTCCCCAACTAGCGAAAGCCAGGAGCAAGAAGCACGCATGCCCGTGATCAAAGTCAAGGACAACGAATCTTTCGAACAGGCAATGAAGCGATTCAAGAAGACCTGTGAAAAAGCCGGAATTCTCACTGAGCTGCGACGACGTGAGTATTACGACAAGCCGAGCATCAGTAAGAAGAAGAAAGCTGCCGCTGCTCGCAAGCGGGCGCTGAAAAAGATAAGGCGAATGACCCATTAATTGATGATGGGTTCGTCGCCCTGATTGGGGCACAAGTGGGTCGGATTCCTGAAGAGACCATCGCGACGATTCGAGATCGAATTGACATCGTCAGCCTGATTGGTCGATACGTTGATCTGAAAAAGGCCGGCCGAAACTACAAGGGCCGTTGTCCCTTTCACGAAGAGAAGACTCCCTCTTTCAACGTCAATCCCGAACGACAGATCTTTCATTGTTTTGGCTGCCAGGTGGGCGGCAGCGTGATGAAATTTCTGATGGAGTACGAGAACCTTTCCTTCCCCGAGGCGGTTCGAACTCTTGGTCGCGAATGCGGCGTCGAAGTTCCAGAGAACGATCGGGGTGATTCCAGTACGGGTCCCGGTTCTGGTCCCAGTACAACAGAGTTGCTGTTCGCCGCCAACGCGCGCGCGCAGCTGTTCTACCGCCGCAGTCTCGCGGGCGCGGGCGGAGAGCGGGCGATCGAGTACCTCGCCGAGCGCGGTTTTGATGCAGCAGCCAGCGAGCGCTTCGGAATCGGCTACGCGCCCAACAGCTGGGATGAACTCGGCGCCGATCTTGTCCGGGGCGAGGTGAGCGAAGCCGATGCAATCCTGGCCGGGCTCTTGATTGAACGCGAGGCGAAGGCAGGCGACGCCAATCGCAGAGCGGCAAAGGGCGGCAGCTACGCCCGGCTCCGAGGTCGCATCGTGTTTCCCATCCGCGACGTGCGCGACCGCATCGTGGGCTTCGGCGGGCGAGCGATCTTCGCCGATCAGGAGCCCAAGTATCTCAATACGCCAGAGACCCCCATCTTTCACAAGCGCGACGCGCTTTACGGGTTTCCCGAAGCGCTCGAGGGCACTCGCAAAGCGGGCCGCGCAATCGTTTGTGAGGGCTACTTCGATCGCATCGCCCTGGCCCGGGCGGGCCTCACGGGATCGCTGGCAACCTGTGGCACTGCACTCACCGAAGGACACGCACGCCAACTTGCGCGCCGCACTTCGGAGATCGTACTGCTCTTCGACGGGGACCTCGCCGGGCAGAACGCGGTCGAAAAGGCGCTGCCCGTATTGCTACCCGGTGGTTTGCGGGTGCGTGCCGCGCTCTTGCCCCAAGGCCAGGACCCGGACAGTTTCCTGAACGAGCAGGGCCCTGACGCGCTGCGTAAATTGGTCGAAGAGTCGCCTGACGCCATCGAGATCGTGATCCAGAACGCGCTCAAGCGCGGTTGCACGACGCCAGCCGAAAAGGCGGCGGTCGTCGCACACCTGGCTCCCTTGATCGCACTCTACCCGGATCCGGTTGAACGCACGGAGTACGCAAGACGTCTCGCCATGGTGACGGGCACGGACCCGGCCGCGGTTTCAGAGGTAGTGCGAGGCGCGCTGAGCAAGGCGAGAGCGCGCGAGAATCGTATGAGCGCGCCCGGGGAACGCGGCGCTGCCGCAGCTCCCGCGCCGCGGTTGGTGGAAAACCGCCTGGCAGGGCGCGAAGAGCAGCATCTTCACTTGTTGACTCAGTTGGCCTTCCTGCATCCGACCCTGCTGACCGAGCGCGTGCGCACACAGGTCGACGGGCTGGTTCCAGCGGGGAAATGGAAGTCCATCTTGACGCTGCTGATTGACGCGGCGCAGGACGGAAAACTCGACGATTCGGGTGCGATCGATCTCGAAATCCTGGAACCTTTGCTTGATAGTGAGGCTGCGGCATGTTTGCGCCGGGTAGCAGTAGACGACGTCGTCGAAGACAGCGAAACTTCCCCAGGACGCATGCTCGAGGATGTCCTGGGTTGGTTTGCCCGACGACAGCGAACCGAGGCAGAAGGCTCGGTGACTCGTCAACTTCGCGATCCGAACGCGGATGTAGACAAGTTGCTGGCAAAGAAACAGAAGCAGCTCGAGGCACGGCGTGCTGCAATGGGAGTTTCTAATCACACGACGCAATGAATGAATGAAGGGACGCGTCGTATGCACGAAATTTTGATAACCTGGAACGACTGAACCGAGCAGGACTAGACAGAGTAGTAGAGACTAAATAGCAGCAGAGTTTCGCCAACTGATTCATGTATAAGCGTGTGATTCAATTTGGCTCAGCTGATCGCAAGGAGCCCCCCCCATGGCCTCGAACGCGTCAACAATGTCCGCGGACTTGAATCGTACCGAGTCTCCCACTGAACGTGGTGATGCCAAGGACCAAACCCAGCGCGCAGCCCAGAGCAGCGAAAGCGAAGACGTCGCTGTGACGCCCGCCTCCAGGCGCCAACAACCGGCGACGAAATCTCGCAACAAGCAGAGCGCCAGCAACAGGAAAAAGAAGAACGCCGCTCGCGTGGCCTCTACCCGTAAAGCCACCAGCAAAGCCGCTACTCGAAGCAAGCGCACTCGCTCGACGAAAACCGTCGCTGCACTCCCGACAGATTCTCAGGCCGGAAACGCGACCGCCAAACTTCCCGACAAGCCGACCCGAGTGCGCAAGGTTGCGCCGAGGACCCGCACCGCCGCGGATGCCACGGCAATGCGCGACCCGGTGCGGGTATACCTGCGCGAGATGGGACGCGTTTCGCTGTTGACTCGCGAGGGCGAGGTCGAGATCGCAAAGCGAATCGAATCCGCGACCCACGACGCCCAGTTTGCCGTGTTGGGGAACGCCTGGGGGATCGAGGCGGTGATGGAATTGAGCGAACTTTTCAAGTCGGAAGAGCTCAGTCTTCGCCGGGTTGTCGATGGACTGGACGACGCGAACGGACCGCCGCAGGAACAACGTCGCAAGCAGTTCCTCCAGGCAGTGAACTACATCGCGAAGCTCAAGACCCAAACCGTCAAGCGGCACGCCGAGATCGCAGAATCTGGCGCCAGCGTCGAGATCCAATCTCAGTTGCGGGCCAAGAACGACACCGACTATCGCAAGATGCTCACCCGGCTTCGCAAGGTGCGGTTCTCACGGCCGCGCTTCACCGATCTGGTCGACTGTTTTCGCGATCTCGGCGAAGCCTTCAGCCTGCTCGACGGTCGCGCACAGATGGTGGTGCGCCCGTTCATGGTCAGCGTCGAACAATTCTGCAGTTTCGCTGCGGCAACCGGAGGTCGAGGTGTCAAAGCAAAGGATGCGTTGACCAAATTGGGCGGCGATGCAGCCCGCATTGCCCAGGCGCAAGAGCTGCTGGGCGAGATCATCGAAGACATCCAGGCCCTCGAAGCCGACTGCAGGATGACTGGCGACGAAGTGCGACTCGCCCTCAATTGTTATACAGAATCCGCGGACCGCGCTCATCTCGCCAAGGAAGAGCTGATCGAGGCAAATCTTCGCCTCGTGGTATCCATCGCCAAGAAGTACAACAACCGCGGTCTACAGTTCTCCGACCTGATCCAGGAGGGAAACCTCGGCCTGATGAAGGCCGTGGAAAAGTTCGAGTACCAACGCGGATACAAGTTTTCGACCTATGCAACTTGGTGGATCCGCCAGGCCATTACCCGGGCGATTGCCGACCAGGCCCGAACCATTCGAATTCCGGTCCATATGATCGACACCATCAACAAGCTGGTGCGGGCAACGCGCCATCTCGTGCAGCGATTCGGTCGCGAGCCTTCTCCCGAGGAACTCGCCCAGGAACTGAATCTGCCCCTCGACAAGGTTCAGATGGTCTTCAAGATCGCCCGTGAGCCGGTGAGTCTCGAGGCCGCGGTCGGCGATGAAGAAAGCCATCTCGGGGACTTCATCGAAGATGAAAACGCCGAATGCCCGCAAGAAGCTGCGATCCGCGCGAGCTTGGCAAATCACACCCGCGACGCACTCTCGAGCTTGCCGGCGCGGGAGGCGCGAGTCCTCAAGATGCGCTTTGGCATCGACGAGCGTTCGAAGCGAACCCTCGAAGAGGTCGGAAACGACTTCGACGTGACCCGGGAGCGCATTCGCCAGATCGAAGCCAAGGCACTGCGCAAGCTGCGACATCCGAGTCGCAGCTCGGTCCTGCGAAGCTTTCTCGAATAGGCTCTCGAAACCTACGCCAGCGTCCCGCCGTCTACTCGAATCGATTCGCCGTTGATATGGATCGAATCGGGCGACGCTAGAAACGCCACCACGGCGGCAGCGGTACTCGCCTCCCGCATCTTGTCCAGCGGCATGATGCGCTGGAGCAACGCTGCATCGGCACCGTCGGGCAGCCGAAATTCCTCCAGCATCGGTGTCAGGATCCCGCCGGGCGAAACCGAATTCGCGCGCATGCCCTGCTTGCCATACTCGACGGCGATCGATCGGGTGAACGAAATCACGCCTCCCTTCGAAGCAGCATAGGCCGCGCTCCAGGGCTGACCGGCGAGCCCGGCGATCGAGGCCATGTTGACCAGCGCGCCCTTGCTTTCGAGCAGATGCGGCAGGGCGGCCTGGGTCATCAGAAACGTTCCGGTGAGGTTGACGGCGATGATCTGGTTCCAACGGTCGAGGGTGAGATCGTGGGTGTTGTCGAAGTGCAGGATGCCCGCGATGTTGCACAGTGAGTCAATGCGTCCAAATTCCGAAACGCTCGCCGCGACTGCGCTCTTTACTGAGTCAGGGTCCGAGACATCCAGGCTGAGCGCGATCGCTCGAGCACCGAGTTCCCGTGCTTCCTTCGCAGTGGCTTCCGCCGCCTCGGATTGAATATCCGCGCACACGACCGCGGCTCCTTCTTCGGCCATGCGCAGAACACTCGACTTGCCAATGCCAGACGCGGCGCCGGTGACCAGAACGATCAGGTCGTTGAAACGGCCCATACGGATTCTTCCTTTCGTTGCGAACTCGACTCAGATCAGCGCGGCGTGAACTTGCGCAACTTTCGTTGCAGGCTTTGGCGATGAAGTCCAAGCCGACGGGCAGCCTGGCTGATGTTTCCACCGCATTCGTTGAGCACGTATTCAATGTACTCGCGCTCGTGGCGATCGAGGCTCTGGAACTCGTCTGGAATCGGCGTTTCGTCCCCCGCACCGCCAGTGACCAGGGTGTGCTCGAGTTCATCCATGTCGACTGGCTTGGTGAGATAGTTCGTCGCGCCATTCTTGGTGGCCTGTACCGCGGTAGCGATGCTTCCATAGCCCGTGAGCACGACGACCCGCGTGCCCGGCGAGCGGGACTTGATCGAGGAGATCGCGTCCAGGCCACTATCCCGGCGCAATCGCAGGTCGACCACGGCGTAACTGAACTCACTCGGATCCGTGACTTCGAGTGCAGCGATGTCCGCGACATGCGCCACCGTGTAGCCTCGATCGCGAAACTCGGTGGCAAGGGTTTCGGCAAAGCGCTCGTCGTCCTCGACGATCAAGAGCGTCTTTTCTTCCTGCTCGGACTGTGTGTCGTTCGAATCGTGCATCTCAACTCGCTCGTGTCGATCGTTTAGAACAGGTTAGTTCAACTCAGCGTTGTTTCTCCAACCGGGCTCAGGGCGGGCAACGAGATCCGCGCTACGGCTCCGCCCTGCTCGCGATCCTCCAGGGTGAACTCGGCGCCGACGGCCTCGGTCAGATTATGAACATAGTAAAGTCCGAGTCCAACTCCATCGGGCTTGGTGGTGATGAACGGTTCGCCAAAGTGCTTGCGCACGACGTCGGGCCAACCTGGACCGCGATCCATGATCCGCACCTGGATCCGTCCGCCCCGGGAGCTCACATCGACGTCGATCTGTCCGGTGCCGTGGGTCGATTCTCGAGCGTTGTCGAGCAGGTTCAAGATCGCATGGGAAAAGGCAACTGCGGGAAGCAGCGCGCGGCGATGGCTGCGGCCGTTATCAGTGAATCGGATCTTTGATGTTCCAGGCGCGCGGTCAGCTTCCGACGCACTGTCGCACATGCGCTCGACGATCATCGCTACGTCGACGGCTTCGAGCTTCAATCCTTCGGGTTCGAGCTGGGAACCAGACATGCGCCGCAAAATTTCTTCGCAGCGCTCGAGGGCTTCGGAAGCCGTTGCCCAATCGCTGTCGTCCTTTAAATCATTGGTGCGTGCAAGACGTTCGAGTTTCAGCTTTGCAGTGTTGAGGGGAGTCGCAAACTCATGGGAAAGTCCCGCGGCCAGAGCACCGACGGCGCGCAGGCGATCGATGCGAGTCTTGCGCTCGCTCAAGAATGAGTAGTGGGCCTGCAGTGCCATCAAGGTTCGCGACAGCCACGCTGTCAGGATCCAGAACACACCGGCAACAATGAACTGTGCGGGAAACAACAAGTAGGCGGGCAGCAGGTTGGCCTCGAGGCCCGGCGCAATTTGTGCGTAAACCTGATTGAATCCGATGCACCCGAGCAGCAAGACGAAGAGGAAGAAACTCAGTCGCCCTTCGAGCAGCAGTGCGCCGAGACCCATGTGGACAAAGAGGATCGGCATCAGCGGGTTCCAGGCTCCACCGGTCAGCGCGAGCAGCGCGGTCAAGGCGACAATGTCGGCGGCGAGCTGGAAGAACACGTGTCCGAGATGGGCGTCGGTTTGTCTCCGCAGGGCCGCCCAGGAAACGATGTTGAGCAGAGCCAGGGCGGCGACCACGGCGATGAAGGCCGGCAGCAAGTGTCGCTGGAGCACCTCGAACTCGAGGGCCGGAATGATGGACAACAACTGGGCGCCGAGAGCCAACCAACGCAGCCGCACGACCCAAGCAAGTCTTGCCTTGATCTGGCTGGGATCGGATGAAATCGGCGGATCGAAGAATGATCGCAGGGTGTCGAGCATTAGGCTGGCTTTCGCATGAATGAGAAGGCAGGAGAGTAGCAGCCCGACTGGTTTCGGTGCGGGGTGGGTGTCGGCTAGAGTCATTGGCGCAAATCAACTGGCGCCCCGAGAGGGCAACCTGTGGAGAATTTTGAGATGTCGGATCGGCCGTTTCGTGTGCTTGGGCTTCAACAGATTGCAGTTGGGGGTCTGGACAAGTCAGCGCTGCGCCGATTTTGGATCGACACCCTCGGATTGACGCCGGCAGGGACGTATCGCAGCGAAGGCGAAAACGTCGACGAAGACATTGCGGTGGCGGGCGCAGGGTTGTTCAAGGTCGAAGTCGATTTGATGCAACCCATCGACCCGGACAAAAAACCCAAGGTTCACGAACCCGCGCTCAATCACGTAGGACTGTGGGTGGATGATCTGGCGGTCGCGTATCGCTGGCTTGGGGAACAAGGGGTCCGCTTTACGCCGGGGGGCATACGCAAGGGTGCGTCGGGGTATGACGTTTGTTTCATTCACCCCAAAGGCAATGAAGAATCGCCGATCGGCGCCGAAGGCGTGTTGGTCGAACTCGTGCAGGCACCCGACGACGTGATCTCGGCGTTCCGCGCGGCGGCATCTGGGGACTGACAGTCTGTTGAGAACTCGCGCATTGGCTTGCGCCGATCGCGGGTCGGCGATCAGAAGAGATCGACGTTGCCGCCGTGCTTCTCCCCGATCTCCGCGAGTAGCTCGTTGATCGCGATTTCTTGACGCTTCGCAGTCGTGACGATGCGGCCCGAGCTGGTGTTCACTTCGTCGGTGGTCTCCCGAACTTCGCTGATCAATTTGCGAATCTTCCCTGTGCTGTCTTCGATTGCTCCGGCCACATGCGCGATTCGCTCGCTCGCCTCCGAGGCCTCCTGGGAGAGCTTCTTTACTTCGTCGGCCACGACGCTGAACCCGCGACCAAACTCCTTCGCCTTGCTGGCTTCAATTTTTGCATTGAGAGAGAGCAGGCGTGTTCGGTCCGCGACGGTGCGAATCGCCGACGAGACATCGATGATCTCGGTCGCGCGCTGAGCCATCTGGGTCGCTTCAGTCAACGCGCTATCGGCTGCGCTCCCGGCCGCTCGAGACGCCCTGGCGTTCTCCTCACAGCTTGTCGACGCGATGCTCAAGCATTCGTTGATCTCTTCGATGGCCTTGGTGACGGCGGCAAACATCTGATCCTTGGCTTCGTTCGACGAATTGGCCTCGGCGAGCGCCCGCTTGGTGTTGCGATCGTGGTCCGCGAGCGATTCATTCATTCCTTCGAGTTCGGATTTGGCGCGATTGAGTTCGCCCACCGTCGCGGCCGCGCGCACCTGGGAGGCCGCCATGTCGTTGGTGAGATTCTCGATCTGATCTCGTTCGACTTCAGCCTTTGCGAGTTCCGCTTCCATGCCCTCGAGGTCGCCTTCGAGGGCGGAGATCCGTTCGCGTGCGGCTTTGAGATCGAACTGCAACTGGGCGGTATCCGCAGTCCCGGCTGAGGGTTGTGTCGGATCAACCTTGTGGGCCAGGAGTCGCTGCAAAAAACCGGTCATACAGGGATTTGGGCTCCATTCGCGTTTCTTCGATCCACCCACAAATGCGGAATTCACGCACCCGGTGGTGCCCCTGAAGGCGATCTAGTGTGAGTTGGTTGGATTACTCGTATGGGGGACTATCGGACGAGAGGGAGCCGCAGCTTAAGCAGCGAGAAACGCCCACTGATCGGGAGCCGCAACTTGCGCGCACCTTCTATAATTCGTTGTCAAGGTTCTACCCTACGGCCGGGAGTGCAAAACAAAATGGAGCAAGTGCATTGAGTTCACGAAATCAATCGGGCGGAGTCCGTCACAGAAGGTTCTGGTTCTTGCTCGTGCTGGCGGTGGTTGTTTGGTTTTTCTGGAGCCTGGGTAGAGGTCGCGCGGTAGATGTCACTCCCGGGAGCACACTGATCGTCGAAATTTCTGGTCCGTACGTGGAGGCTACCAGTCCGACGTTGCTCGCCCGAGTTTTCGGGGATACCAGCGAAACCTTCCTGTCGCTGCTCTCGCTATTCGCACTGGCGGAGCGCGACGACCGAATCGAAACCGTGATCGTCCACATCCGCAATGCCGCGGTCGGCTGGGGCAAGGCTTCGGAGCTGCGCGGGGCGATCGAGAGGTTGCGCAAAGCGGGTCACAAGACCATCGCCTATCTCGAACTCGACTCCCTTGCGGTGAACCGTGCCTACTACGTGGCGACCGCCGCAGACGAAATCTACGTGGTTCCAGGGGCCATCATGCCCCTTGTCGGCCTGTCTGCCGAGTATCTCTACTTTGGCGACATGTGGGAAAAGATCGGCATCGATATCGAAGTCAGCAAGGTGGGGAAGTACAAGAGCGCGGTTGAATCCATCGCCGGTCGCGGAATGTCCGATGCCGCCCGGGAAATGTTGAACTCACTGCTCGACGGAGCCAATCAACGCTTTGTGTCAGCGATCGCTGAGGGGCGCGGACTCGAACCCGATGCGGTGCAGGCAATCATCGATGAAGGCCTGGTAAGGAGCCGCGATCTGTTGTCGCGCGGGCTGATTGACGGCATCCGCCATTTCGAACAGATCCCCGAAGCCCGGGGCAACAACATCAAAGGTCGTGACTATCGCAGCATCGATCCGCGCAGTGTTGGCTTCGATCCCAAGGTTCAGTTGGCGGTGATCTACGGCAGTGGCGCCGTGGTGTCGGGCAATGCGCGAAGTTCAAGATCGGGCGGCCCGGTTTTCTCGGCGGATCAATTCAGGCGGGCACTGCACGATGCGTCGAACAATCCGGAGATCAAGGGAATTGTAATCCGGCTCGACAGTCCCGGGGGTTCGGCCATGGCCGCCGAAGCCATCTGGCACGCGGTCAAGAAGGTGAAGGAATCCGGCATGCCGGTTGTCGCTTCGATTTCGGATGTCGCGGCGTCAGGGGCCTACTACGTTGCGTCTGCTGCGGACGCCATCGTGATTTCTCCCGGGGCGCTGACGGGTTCAATCGGGGTCTTCTCCCTGCGACCCATTTTCGAGGAGTTGCTCGAAACCCTCGGAATTAGAGTCGAGTCTCTGCAGCGGGGCCGCTACGCAGATTTCAATTCCAGCTTCAGACCGCTCTCAAACGAATCGCGAGACAGGATGCAGCTACTCACCCGCGAAATTTACGAATTGTTCGTAAACCGTGTCGCAATTGGTCGCGACCTGGGGACCGATCAGGTGAACACCTTGGGCCAGGGTAGGGTCTGGAGCGCCGAGCAGGCGTTGGCGGTGGGTTTGGTCGACGAACTCGGTGGATTTCGAGACGCTGTTTCATGGATTTTGTCGGATTTAGGTTTGAAGAAAGATACGGACGTCGCACTAATTTCGTATCCAGAACCCGCTTCTCTCGTAAATGAGATTGCGGATCTCGTTCAGAGCGGGACACTACAGGGACTGCACGCAGCCGTCTCGCCCCTCAATGCCGTCGAGAGTTTGATCCCCCTCCCGCACGGGCTGAGTGTATTTCGCAATTGGATTGTCGATCTGCCTTTGGGGAGTCCCCTGTTGATTCCCTCTGTGCTCGTCGAAATACGTTGAGCACACGGGTGGGGCACCTGGCAACCGGCCACGACCCATTGGAGAGAAGCCATGCAGCTCGAGACAAGCTTTGCAGTAGATCGATCGAGAGACGAAATCGTCGATATCCTGTTTCTCGACGAGACGCTGATCGCGATATTACCGGGACGAAGCGAAATCACAGACCGAGCTGGAGATCGCAAGACAACCTCAACGAGTTTCACCGCATTGGGCCGGTCCGGGACGGCCATCTTCCATTTCGATTTTTTGCTCGACGGCAGCATTCGCTTCGAAAAGGAATGCGACGGCGTGGTCTGGGCAGAGCTCCGGGGAGAGGTGCGGGTAGAAGAAGGCCGCGAGACCCGGGTGTGGATGTCCTTGGAGGGGCGCACCAAGCCCATGGTGCCGGAGTTTGCGATCAAGGGTCCGATGGAGGACCAACTGCTTCAGATGTCCGAGGCCCTCAGGGCGCTGCTGTAAACTCGGCGGTTCCGAGTTCGCCGGCCCCATCGCAATCACGCACGATTCGTAGCTGACTGGACTGGAGGTACGCTGTGCAGGATGCGCCGAAACGGATCGAGAGCCGGATCGAAACAATCGAGGCGAGCGACGGCGCTGCGCTCTATGTAGAGGCCCACGGCGAAGGAATTCCAGTAGTCTTTTCTTGCGGCTACTGCACCACTCACGAAAACTGGCGCCCCCAGGTCGAACCGTTGGTCGCTGCCGGGGCCCGGGTGATTCTCCACGATCTTCGCGGCCACGGGTCGTCCGATGCTCCCGGAGAGAAGAGCGCCTATTCGATGGACCAGGTGGTCGATGATCTTGCGCGGGTGATCGGCTGGGGTGCACCCGATGAGCCCGTCGTCCTGGCGGGCCATTCGTTCGGCGGACTGTCGTCACTTCATTTCGCCGCCCGCCGTCCAGAACTCGTGCGAGCTCTGGTGCTGCTCTCGACGGGACCCGGGTTCAAGAATCCCGAAACCGCCCAGAAGTGGGCCGAGCAATACGAGCGGACCGCGCGCTATCTCGAAACTCGCGGGCTCGATGCCTTTCTCGCTGGCCGCGCGGGGGAAACTTGCGTCGGGCGTCGGCGAGAACTCCCCGCCGCGCAAGCCGCGGCCGCCGCGATCGCCAAGCAGAGTGTGAGCGGCCTTGCGTTTTTTGCGCGCTATGTGGCGGGGCCCGCCCTACACGCCATCGATGCGCTGGCGGGGATCGAGTGCCCGGCCCTGATCCTGGTCGGTGGGGAGGACAAAACCTTCTTGCGTGCGGCTGAGGTCATGCAGGCAAAACTCGGCGGCAGGACTGAGTGTGAAATTCTCCCAGGCATCGGACATGTGGCGAACCTGGAGGACCCAGAGGCGTTCAACGCCCGGGTAATCGCGTTTCTCGATACTCTTTAAGCGGACGGCGGACTTTTTTCCGGGTTCTCGCGCAACCTTCTCGAAGTTTGCGGGTTTCACTTTTATCCGGAGGCAGAATTGCGCGACGCGGACCCAGACCTAGAGCTGATGCTCGCATTTTGCGCGGGCGACGATTCGGCCTTTGAACCGTTGTTCGATCGCTGGGGGCGGCCGCTGCTCCGCTATCTGGAGCGCATGGTCGCCGATTCGGCCATCGCAGAGGAACTCGTGCAAGAGACCTTTTTGAGGGTTTATCGCGCCCGGGAGCGCTATCGACCGGACGCCAAGTTTTCCACCTGGCTGTACCGCATCGCGACGAATCTCGCGCTCAACGAACTGCGTCGGCCGCAGCGATCGCGTCCACACACGAGCAGCGACACAACGACCGAGCTTGCCAGGGCGCCATTGAAGTTGGTTTCGCAGTTGGTTTCGAGCGAGCCGGCTGCAGACGAGCAACTCGATGTGCGCCGCCGCACCGGGCGGGTCGAGCAAGCCCTCGCCCTGTTGCCCGAGAGACAGCGGATGGCGCTGTGGCTGTGCGCAGTCGAAGGGATGTCGTACGCGGAGATTGCGCTGTCACTCGATACAACGCAAAAGTCGGTCAAGGCCCTGATCCACCGGGCACGAGTTGCTTTGGTGGAGACTGAACTCGAAAGTGAAAGTGAAAGTGAAAGAATGCAAGAACATCAGCAAGAACAAAAGATGGAAACGAGAAAGGAAACTCGATCATGAGGGAGCGAGAACTGGATCGCGAACTCTCGGCGCTGCTCGACGGCGAGTTGTCACCGGAGCGAGCCCGCGAACTCAGACAAAAAATCGAGGCCGAGCCTGAGCTGCGCGATCGACTTGCCGCGTTCGAGTCCATCGATCAGCTCTTGCAATCAATTCCGCAGCCTGAACAAAACCAAGAACTACACCAAGAACTACACCAAGAACTACAAAGCGATCTGCGCGCCCGACTGCAGGAGCGAATCGACCGTCTCGAAAGTGTCTCCACTGTTGGTTCATTCGATTCCCCGCGTGCGAAACGATCCATCGCCCGGTGGGGCGCACCGCTGGTGGCGGCGCTTGCCGTGGGCCTGATGGCGATTTGGTTGACACGTCCGACCGGTGATTCGGCAATCCAGGACGCTTCGGACGAAGAACTCGCGATCGCCTTCGAGTTCGAAACCCTGCGCGAACTCGACATGATTTTGGAACTCGATCTTCTCGAAGCCCTGTTGGCGATGGACGACCTGGATACCACCGGAAAACCCACAGCGGCAGATCCGATGAAAGTCGTTCCAATGGAAGAAGGAAGGGGCTGATCGATGTTCGCGCGCGCAAAACAGCTCTCGCGATTGACCACTGCCTTGCTGGGAACGCTCGTCTGGGTGAGCTGGGTCGGCGGCGCCTCAGCCGAAGATTCGTTTGCGATGGACGATGCGGCGATCGCAGATTTTCCGCAATCCGAGCGTCGCATGATGCGCTTTCTGTCCGAAGCCGAGCGCCGGGCCATTCGACACGAACATCGAAAGTTCTGGAGACGAAACGGCATCGAGTCTAATCGCAATTCTCCTTACGTTTACGACCACGGAGCCCGAAATTCCCTTCGACAATTCGAGTTTTCACCGAAAGAGCGTCGCGACCTGCGCGCCCGACTTCACCAGCTCCCCGCCGAAGAGCGAAAGGAACTGCGCAAAAAAATCCGAAACATGCGCGAGCTTCCCGAAGCCGAGCGAAAGCTGCTGCGCGAGCGCCTGCACGACATGATGTCCCTCTCCAAAGATGAACAGCGCGCGTTTCGCAAGAATGCCGGGCGATGGGCTGAGATGCCCGATGAAAGGCGCGAAAAGCTACGGCTTCAGATGCGGCGACTCAGGGCGCTACCGGCCGATGAACGACTCGCGCTGCTCGAACGCCTGCTCGATGAGTCACAGCGCGAGCCCGATGAGTCCAGCGAGCAATAGACTGCTAGATCTCCGGAGTCGACAACCCCTGCCCGCGCGCGTACTGGATCAACTTCTTGAGCCCGGTGTCAAAATGGCACGCGCGAAGTTTGCCGTTGCACATCAGTTCCGCGAGATGAGCACTCTTGAGCCCGAACTCGCAGTAGAGCACGTAGTCCTGATCCTTGTCGAAGTGTGAGTACGCCCGCAGGGCCTCGTTGAAATCCAGATGGAGCGCATCGGGGTAGTGCCAACCTCGGTACGCCGCACTCGAGCGAAGATCGATTACCACGGATCCCGCCTTGATCGAGTCGGTCGCAAGACGCGAACGTTTGGAAGCGGTGATGTCGAGGGCCCGCAGGTCGATCACGCTTCGCTCTTCGACCGCGCGCTCGAGTAACTCCCCGTCGAGTCGCGCTTCTTCGCGAAGGATTACGTCGAGAGACGCGTGAGTTGCGGGCTTGCTGGGCACCATCGCACAAAATTCTTCGACGCCCTTCGAGAGCGACTCGGTGCCGATCTTGCGCGCGATCGCGATGATCTCGTCTTTGTTGAATCCCACCAGCGGTCGCAAGATCGGGGTCGAGGTAGCTTGCGAGATGACGGCGATGTTCTGCAGGGTCTGGGACGAAACCTGCCCCACCACATCGCCGGTCACGATTGCGCTGGCATCGCGCTCTGCGGCAATCATCGTCCCCGCGCGCAACATCAACCGCTTGAGGAGGATCTGCCAATAGCGGGTTTCGCTGCGTTCGCGCAGATTTCGCGTCACCAGATCGAAGTCGATGCTGTGTAGATGTGGGCGCATTCCATACGACCATTGATCTGTGATCTGCTTCATGACTTGCAGCACGCCGATCTGGTGGGCGCGTCCTCCCATGTTGCAAAACACGTAGTCCAGCGAAACGCCGCGTTTGAGCATCAACCACGACGCGACTGCCGAATCGAAACCACCCGATACCAGGGACACCGCCCGACCCTCGACTCCTCCCGGCAGGCCGCCTGGACCCGGGATGCGTCTCGAAAAGAAATAGACCCACCCGGGCATGATCTCGAGCTGAACTTCGACATCGGGATTTTCGAGATCCACTCGGTCGGCGAATTTGTCCAGCGCCGCACCTACGGCGCGCGCGACTTCCTGTGAGCGAACGCAGATATCGCGCCGCTCTCCGACTCGACGCACCCGCACTGCAAAGCGTCGGCCGCGAACCGCGTCGCAGTAGAGTGAGGTCGCAAGCTCAACGAGATCTTCGAGCGACTTCCATTCCCTGCGTTCGACCATCGAAATGGACTGCACCCCAAAACAGCGGGCCAGATTCGAGAGATCACCGGAGCTGTGCGCCGTGACGTACACTCGGTCGTGATCGCGCTCAATCGTCGCCTCGATGCCCGCGCTCTTGATCGCGTCTTTGAGGTTCTTGACCAGACGCTTGGTAAAGCGCCTGCGAGTCGCGGGAGCCTTGAGGGTGATCTCGCCGCCAAAACGCAGCAGGACCATGCGCTCGTCGGCGTGCTGTTGCTGCGCACGGTTCGGCACAGACGGCTCTCCGGCAGAATTGGCTGAGTTGTGTTCTTCGGATCGGGGCATGGATTCTGGGGGTTGTTCGGGTTTGCCGGACCCTACCGAATGGTTTGGCGCCCCCCAAGCCCGAGGTCGCGTTCAGGAGCGATTCCAGGTATTTATCGAGGGCATCGAAGCTTGACGACGTGTCGGAGGCAGTCGAAGTTGCAGATCTCCGTTTCATTGCGGGGCACGCTGGCAGGGCTATCGCTGTGCCTTGGCTGCAGCCTGCCTGTCGGTTCCTCGATTTCCGCTCGGGACGAGGCGACCCTGGAATTCGCGGAGCTGGCGCTGGCACGAGGAGAATTCGAACGGGCGGTCCGCTCCTTCGACCAGGTCCTCGAACGAAACCCGCAACACCAGCGATCATTGCTCGGCAGTGCCCGGGCAAATCTCATTGCGGGTCGCGGTGAGGCATCCCTGGCCCGTTATGACGCCTACCGCGATCAGATCGATGCCTGGAGAGAGGTCGTGCACAGGGAGTACTGCGCGGCCATCGCGGTGGGGGTCGAACAGGCGATCGAGTCTGGGGAACGCGCGGGTCGGGCCCTGGAGCTGGCCCAGCGCCTCGAAGCCGAAAATTGCGCAGAACCCCGCACCCGGGACTTGATTCTCCGCAGTGGACTAGAAGTCGCAGAACGAGCCCTGGAGCAGGGCGACGACGCCCACGCCCTCGAGATCTATCTCTCGCTCGCGTCGGGCGCCCCATATTCCGATCGAGAGAGCGGCACCGACCCCGGGGTGGAGGAATCCGCCGTCGCCCGGGCCTACCTCGGCGCCGTCGAGATTCTCATGACAAAGGAACGCCGGGAGGAAGCCCTGGCGCTGCTGTCCAGTGGATTGGACAAACTTCCCGACAACCGTGACCTGGTGCACCGAATGTTGACGGTTCTCGCCGATGGATCTTCGGTGGTGTTTCCGCGTGCGAAGCCCCCCGAAGAATCTCGGGTGGCGGCGCCCGAGTGAAACGACCTTTACAATAAATGTGCACGGAACACCGTGCCTCGGTGACAAAGGAATGGGTCGAAACCTGCGTTCGGCTTGCGGGTCGTGGGCGAAACGTCCATCATCTGAGGCCCGGGTAAGTAGTGTGCGTACAACGACATATTCGAAGAAATTTTCAATTACACCGAATGAATGAATGAGGGAATAATGAAGACACGATCCACTGCGCTCGTCATCGCTGCAATCGGGCTACTGATACTGGCGGGATGCACGACAACCTCCGATACGACCGACGACATGTCCGGTGCGGAAACTTCCCCGGAAACAGGAAGTGAGTTCAGCCAGGGCGAGACTCCTGTAGCCAATGTCGTAGCTGAGTCCTCCGCCACACTCGGAACAGCTTATTTTGACTACGACAGCGCCGAGATTCGCGGCATGGTGCGCGACGTGCTGAAGGCCAACGCCGAAATTCTGCAGCGCACGAAAGCGTCTGCGACAATCGAGGGCCATGCGGATGAGCGCGGCTCCGAAGAATACAACCTCGCTCTCGGGGAGCGCCGGGCCGAGTCGGTCCGCAATTACCTCAAGGCGCTGGGGGTTTCCGGATCCAAGCTGCACATCATCAGCTATGGCGAAGCCAGGCCTGCGGGCACGGGTCATGACGAAGCGTCGTGGAAACTCAATCGCCGCGCGGAATTCCACACCCGCTAGCGCCCCGAGTTCGTTGACCTCGTTGGCCACTCATTGGCGTCTTGGCGTTGTTGGCGTTGACGCTCGGGACGCCGGGGTGATACCGTGATTTAGCGCGCATCGCGCCCAATCGCTCGATCGGCTGCGAGGTGCGGCGCGCGTATCGCGCCGACCCCGTGCTCAAGATCGCGTTCCATGCCGGAGTCGAACAAGCCCTGGACTGAACTGGAAACGAATAGATAGAGAGACGAGAGGAGTCCCCCAAATGCCGCTTTCCGGAGGTCAGCTCGCCGCCAAGGCTTTAAAACAGGCCGGCGTGGAAGTCATCTTCACCCTTTCAGGTGGACACATCATGCCTCTCTACGAGGGTTGCCTCGACGAGGGGATTCGAATCATAGACGTGCGCCATGAACAGGCCGCCGTTCACGCCGCTGATGCCTGGGCGCGTTGCAATCCTGGCAAGATAGGCGTCGCGGCGATCACAGCGGGACCCGGCGTCACGGATGGCGTAACGGGCGTTGCGAACGCCTGGCGGGCCAACTCGCCAATTCTGGTATTTGGTGGACAGGGCCCGTTCAACAACATGCGACGTGGTTCCCTCCAGGAGATGGATCACATCGGCGTAATGCGTCCGATCACCAAGTACGCAGACGCGTGCTACGAGTCGTATCGGATTCCGGAATACATCGAACTGGCGATCCGCCACGCGGTTTCCGGAATCCCGGGCCCGGCATTCCTCGAAATTCCGATGGACATCTTCATGGGCCAGGTGGCCGATGACAATGTGATCGTGCCGAGGATCCGCACCACGGCACCGCGCATCTCGCCCGACCGCGAAGAAATCCGAAACGCCCTCGCGCTCCTCTCAAAGGCCGAGCGCCCGATGATGATGGCAGGAACCAGCGTCAAGTGGTCCCAGGCCGAAGACTCGCTCAACACATTCATCAGCGAGATCCATATGCCGACCTTCTGCAACGGCATGGGACGCGGAAGCGTTCCCCATGACTCGCCCGAGTTCCTCAACCGATCGCGCCGCGAAGCCCTCACCAGGACCGACTGCATCTTGTTGGCCGGCACGTTGTTGGACTTTCGCATGCGCTTTGGCAAGAGCATTCCCAAAGATGCCAAGGTGATCCAGCTCGACATGGACAACATCTTGATGGGGCAGAACCGGGCGACGGATGTGCCGCTGGTCGGCAATCTTGGCTGCAGTTTCGAACTACTGCTCGAGGAGATGAAGAACAGCGGCCTGAAGCTCGACTTCTCTCCCTTCCGTGATGAACTGCGGGAACTCGAGAACGCCGCCGAAGCAAAGATCCAGTCGGCACTCAATAGCGACGAGTCGCCCGTCGATCCCCAGCGAATGTGTCGCGAGGTGCGGGACTGGCTCGACACGTTCGATGCACCGATCGTGATTGGCGACGGTGGCGACATCGTCGCGACTGCTGCGAAGATCATCCCCGTGAAGGGGCGCGGTGCGTGGATGGATCCGGGACCGCTCGGCACCCTGGGTGTCGGCATGCCCTTTGCGCTGGCTGCACAACTCGCGCATCCCGACAAGCGCGTAGTGATCATCTACGGAGATGGATCGTTCGGCCTCAATGGCTTTGAGTTCGATACAGCCGTGCGTTTCGATCTGCCGATCATTGGCGTAATCGGAAACGATGGGGCCTGGGGGCAGATGATGCGACCCCAGGGCGCGATGATGGGTTGGGATCGGCTCGACGGATCGCTCCTGAACCGCACTCGCTACGACAAGGTCGTCGAAGCGCTCGGCGGCCACGGTGAGTTGGTGGAAAGCCCCGAAGAGCTGCGGCCGGCTCTCGAGCGCGCCGCTGCTTCCGGAAAGCCCGCCCTCGTCAACGTGATGATCCGACAGGATCGAGAGTTCAAGGGCGGAATCTACGTCTAACTCCCGGGCAGAAAACGAAGCCAAATCTGGATCGAACGACAGTTTCGATTTACGCCCGTGTGGCGTCGACGAACTCGAATTTGACGCGGATTGTTTCGCGCCGCTGCTCGAACACTGCGGCGCGATGGCGATCGTCGATCTCGAAACCACGGGCCTGCCCGCGGATTCGTCGGCGGAGATTCTCGAGTTCGGTGTCCTCACTTTCGATCTTGCCGGCTCGGGTAGCGATCCGCAGAACCTGTTCGGAGGGATCTCCGAGGCCGCTCCGCTGGCGAGAGTCGAGGTTCGTGCGCTCGACGGACTAATTCGCCCGCGACTGCCCCTGCCGAGCGAAATTCGACGTCTCACGGGTTTGCGAGATCGCGACGTCGAAGCAGCAAAGCGTCTCAATGAAGTTCGCTATCGCGTAGCCGCCGCCCTCGAAGGCAGGGTGTTGATCGCACACAACGCGGAGTTCGAGCGCAGCTTCCTCACGCGCTACGTCTCGAAAGAGTTCAAGAACGCTGTCTTCCTCGACACCCAGGACCTGCTTGCGCTGACCCATCCAGACGCGCCCGATCTGCGCTTGGCTTCCTTTACTCGCTTGTTGCTCGAGCGCGAAGAACGTCATCGCGCCCTCGCCGACGCCCTCGACACCGGGCGAGTGCTGGCCGCGATTGCGTCCGGCGCAGAGCGGGGAGAGGAACGTTACCTGGTAGCGCGCCGCGCCCTGGATCGGTACGCACCCGACTCGCCCTGGTTGCGTTTGTTGCGTGGTCCCTTGATCACGGATCCAGACCTCCCACCCGATCAGTTCATCCAGATCGCGCCGTCGAACCACGAACCCGTTCCTTTCGACGAAGACGCGATCGCCAGTGTGCTGGCGGACGAAGCGCGGGGGCGGGAGTACTTCCCGGGCTACCGGGTTCGCAAGGAACAGATCGAACTCGCGCGCCACTTCGTTCGCAACTTCGAAAGCTGCGGCACGCTGCTCCTGGAAGGCGGAACCGGTGTCGGGAAGTCACTCGCTTACCTCGCCGCGGCAATTCCCTTTGCGCTTTCGCGGCGCAGGACTGGAGAGCGCGGGCCGGTGGTGATCTCGACGCGCACGAAACTCCTCCAGGACCAGTTGTTGCGCAAGGACATTGCGGCGGCCGCGCGATTTTTCGGCTATCCGGAGTTGCGCGCGCTTTCAATCAAGGGCCGCGGGAACTATGCGTGCGAACGTCGGCTGACCGACGTATTGGACGAAGGGCGCGAGATGGGTTCATTCCCGGAAGAGCGTTACGCCTATGCGGTCCTGTTGGCTTGCGCGCGCACGCGACCCTACGCCGAGATTGGCGATCTCCCCGCGGCCCTGTTGCATCGCTATCCCAACTTGCGCGAACTGAAGTCGCGGTCGGTGGCGAGGCGGTCCGAACACTGCAGCCGCGAGGAGTGTGGCAAGACGCCGGGATGTCCCTTCGGCGCCCGGCGCGCTGCGCTGTCCCGCGCGGATCTGGTGGTCGCAAATCACGATCTCCTGCTTCGCTGGCCCAACGACTACCCGACATTTTCGCATGTAGTCGCGGACGAAGCCCACGAAGTCGCGGGAGTTGCGGACGACGTATACGCCCAACTGATCAGCCCCGACGAAGTGCTGGAACGCATTGACGAAATTTTCGGGCGCCCCTCAGATCGGGGCGAAGAGCCGCTTCTGCCGCTTCGCTTGCGAAAGCAAGTCGCGGTCGATGTCGTGGCCTGGCGTCGCGAGATCGATCTCGATTTCATTGGCCTGGGAAAATCCGTGACGGGACTCGCAAGCGAGTATGGAGAGTTGCAGCTGCCGCTAGATCCCGACCGCATCTACCCGGAGGCCGCGGAGTTTGCCCGGCTCGCGGCGCAGCACATCGACGGCATCGCCCGGCAAGCCGATCTCCTCGCGGTGCAACGCGACGCTGCGGACTACGCCTTTCACTCTCCCGCGAAAAACGAAGATCGTGGCGACGACGACGACGATCCGGTCAAGCGCGCAATCGGCGAGCTTCGCGACGCCGCCGACGGGCTGCGCACCGCCTTTGCGGGATCACCGGATTACGTTTCGTCTTTCGAGTCGCTCGGACGTTCGCAACAACGCTTTCGCCTGCTGATCCGCCCCGTCTCGCCAGCGGATTCATATCATGCGAGCTTCATGGATCCACTCGATTCGTTCGCAGCGGTATCCGCCAGCCTCTTCATCGCTGGAGATGCTTTCGCGTCCCTCGGAGAACTCGAAATCGATGAACGCGGAGGTGAAAAGATCCAGCGAGTCGCGGTCGAAAGCCCGTTTCCCTATGGCGAGAACATGCGCGTCGTGGCACTCAAGCCGGTCGAGGATACGACCTCCGAAACTGCCGCGGTGCTCGCGGTCCTGGCCAAAGAACTCACCGGGCGGACCTTGGGTTTGTTCACCAGCCTGAAGCGTATGCACGAGGTCGCGGCGTTGCTCGATACGGCTCTCGAAGGAACGGGCATCGAAATCCTCACGCCGCGTTACGCAGTCGACGACCCGGCGGCGCTGGTGGAGCGCTTTGCCAAGTCCCGGAGTGGGGCCGTGCTGCTCGGGGCTCGAACCTTCTGGCAGGGACTCGACCTCCCCGGTGACGTGTTGCAAGCGGTCGTGATCGAAAAGCTGCCGTTCGAGGTCCCGACTGAACTGCGCAAGCGGCGGGAGCTTCGGATTCGAGAATCGGGCGGGGACCCGTTCAGTCGGGCGTCGCTGGGGAAAATGCTGCTGCACCTCAAGCAAATGTCCGGCCGTTTGATCCGCAGCGAAACTGACCGCGGGATCACGGTGATCGTGGATGCGCGAACCGACCGAGCCTACTTTCGGCGCCTGAAAGACGCTTTCCCCAGGGGCACAAAAATCCGGGCGATTCGGCGCCACCAGCTCCCGTCGGTGCTGGCGGAGATCAAATTGGGCCAAGGCTCGCCCCTTTGAGGATTTCCCTTGCTCTTCGCCCCGCTGATCAATTATCCCCCGGGGACACAGGAAATTTCCGGTCGGTGGTGGTAGGCTCCCCCGAACACCCGCGACGAGCGGGTCGGCGGAGGGGTTCGTTCCGCATCGCCCACTATACAAACGGTTTGTTGCCCCAGGGTTTTGCACGTGAATGGCGAAGCCCTGTCTAATTATCTGGCTAGCTTCTGAGTTCGCTGAGCCACTGAAACATGGCGTGGATACTCCCCGTAGTTGAAAAACCGTGACTCTGAGTCCACCTACGGACCAAAGTCGTAGCGAGCCCTCTAGGGGGTCGCTGGAGTAAGTTGTTGAGTCTCTATCTACATGGATTGGGTCATTTCCATCCAGAAAACGAAATCACCAATCAATTTCTCGAATCCCTGGACATTGGGACCAACGAGGATTGGATCATGGATAGAGTGGGAATTCGCTCCCGCCGGACCTCGCTCCCGCTGGACTATCTCCGTGACACCCTCAACCGGGACCCCAGGGTCGGGATGGAGGCCGCCGAGTATTCGAACGCCGAAATGGGGCGGCGCGCCGCCGCGATGGCGATGGAACGGGCAGGGGTTGGCGCCGACCAGATTGGGATGGTGATTGCGGGTGGCTGCGCACCAGATTTTGCGATCCCCGCCGAATCCGCGCGCATGGCAAATCTGCTGGGCATCGAAGCCCCATGTCTGGACATCGCATCCGCTTGTACGAGCTTCTTTGCTGCGATCCAG
This sequence comes from Myxococcales bacterium, assembly GCA_022563535.1. NCBI lineage: Bacteria > Pseudomonadati > Myxococcota > Myxococcia > Myxococcales > Myxococcales bacterium. The sequence continues at coordinate 12,128 of JADFNE010000011.1, read as the reverse complement.
GTGATTTCGATGATGGATCCGCAGAAGCTTCCGGAGTTTGTTCTCGTCGTGGCGAGTGAGGTGATGACGCGCACGGTCGACTACAGCGATCGAAACAGCGCCGTTTTGTGGGGAGACGCTGCGGCTGCCGCGGTGATCTCGGCGCGGGTTCCCGGGCGCGCGACGATCACGGGAAGCAACCTCGAATCAAATCCTTCGGGGCACGGCAAGGTCGTCATCCCGCGTCTCGGATTCTTCGATCAAGAAGGTCGCTCGGTTCAGCTGTTTGCCATCAAGAGGACGATCTCCGGCTTGCAACAGCTCCAGAGCGAATTTGTCGCAAATGACCGCAACTTCCACTTTGTCGGCCATCAAGCGAATCTGCGGATGCTCGAAAACGTCTGTCGCAAGTGCGACATTAAGGAAGAGTTTCATCACTTCAACGTGGACTGGTACGGCAACACCGGTGCCGCCAGTGGAGTTTCGGTGGTTTCCATGAATTGGGACAAGTGGCTTCCCAAAGACGACATTGCACTTGTCGGTGTTGGCTCGGGCCTGACCTGGGGACGCTATCTGGTACGCATGTCCGAGGGGACGAACGCGTGAATGGCCAACTGACCTACGAGGCCTTCATGGGCCGCGATCATTTTTCAAAGGACGAGTTACTCGCCTTTGCATACGGTCGTCTGGTGAAGGATCCACCCGAAACTCTGCGAACCCGGCTGCCAGCTCCGCCGATGATGATGTTCGAGCGAATTACCTTGATCGAAGCCGACAAGGCGCGCGGCCGCATCGTGGCCGAGTGCGATGTGAAACTCGACGACTGGTTTTTTCACTGCCATTTCGACGGCGACCCGGTTCAGCCCGGCTGTCTCGGGCTCGACGCGGTGTGGCAGTTGCTCGGCTTCTACTGCGCCTGGCGCGGAGGACCCGGATCGGGTCGCGCCCTCGGAGTGGGGGAAGTCGAATTCCTGGGACAGATTCGCCCCCACGACAAGTTGGTGCGCTACGAGGTCGACGTTCGCCGCTACACCCTGCTCAGCAAGCAAGGAGCATCACTGGTGGTGGGCGATGCTCGAGTGTTGGTCGACGGAGAAGAGATTTACGTGATCAAGAAAGCTCGGGTCGGCACGTTTACCGGCATCGCCTATACCGACTATCCACTCTCCTCTGAGAATGCACACGGCGGAAGGAACGACCGATGAGTGAAGCCCTGGTAGCGCTCGTGACCGGTGGAGCCACCGGCATTGGGGCGGCGTGTTGCAGGAAGTTGGCTGCCGAGGGCTTTCGAGTCGGTATCCACTATCGCTCGAGCGAGGAGAAGGCACAGAAGCTGCTGGCCGAACTACCGGATAGTTTTTGTCTGCGTGCCGACTTGTCCGATTCAACCGCCATCGACGGGATGATCAAGGAACTCAAACAGACGGCGGGCCGGGTCGATGTGCTGGTGAACAACGCCGGTTTCAACGTCAACGCGCCGATACTCGCGATGAATCTCGAGCAGTACGATTCGGTGACCGCGTTGGCTCGGAGTACCTGGTATCTCTCGAAGTTGATCTTGCGGCGCTTCATGCTGCGCCAGGGGTCGGGCCGCATCGTGAACATTTCGAGCGTGGTCGGCCACACCGGGAATCCCGGACAGGTCCCGTATACGATGGTAAAGGCGGGTCTCGACGCGTTTACCAAGTCCCTCGCCCAGGAACTCGCGGGACGTGACATCCTCGTCAATTCAGTGGCACCGGGTTTCATCGAAACAGAGATGACCGATGATTTGCCCGACGAGGTCAAGCAGAGCATTCTCGCGCGGATTCCGCAGGGACGAATGGGGACGGCCGCGGAAGTTGCGGACGTGGTTGCCTTTCTCGCGACCCGGGCAAGTTATATCAACGGCACCGTAGTGCATGTAAATGGGGGCATGTACGGTGGTTGATCTGTTGACCCATGAAGAGGTGCTCGCCAGAGTTCCCCAAAGAGAACCGTTTCGCTTCATCGACGAGATCATTGAAATCGACAGCGAACACATCATCGCGCGGTACACCTTTCGCGAAGACGCTGACTTCTACCGCGGGCATTTCCCCGGCAACCCCATAACCCCCGGTGTGATCCTGGTGGAATCCATGGTCCAGGCCGCGGTGGTGGCATTTGGTATCTATCTGTACGCCGCTGAATTTTCTGCGGAAGAGGTCAAGGACCTCCTCACCATTTTCACGGATGCCAACGTGGATTTTTCGGGAATCGTCAAGCCAGGGGATCGCGTGACGACAACGGCACGCAAGATGTTTTTCCGTCGCAAGAAGCTCCGCAGCGAAGCCGAAATGAGACTCGACGACGGCACCCTGGTGTGTTCGGGTGTGCTGTCCGGGATGGGAATTCCAAGATGAGGAGAGTAGTAGTCACAGGACTCGGTGTGATTGCCCCGAACGGCAATGGCGTCCGCGAATTCGAAATGGCCCTGCGTAAAGGACGTTCTGGAATTCGCTTTCAGCAAGTCATGGCTGACGCGAAGTTTGGCTGTCACGTGGCGGGCACGCCTGTCGGTGTGGACGAACTCGCAGCTGCGACCTTTGGCGAAGACGAGCTGATGGCGATGAACATGAGCCATCGCTATGCGAGCCTGGCGTCGATCGAAGCCTGGACGAGTGCGGGCCTCGAGGTTCCCGGTCCAGACAGTGATACTGATTGGGATTCTGGCGCCATCTTGGGCACGGGCATCGGCGGTATGGACACGACGGCAGAAAAGGTCGTGCCCCTGACCAATCAGAAGAAGGTGCGTCGCCTGGGGTCGACCGCGGTAGAGCAGGTGATGGCGAGCGGGATTTCAGCCCGGGTTTCGGGGCAACTCGCTCTCGGCAATCAAGTGACGACGAACTCGAGCGCCTGCAGTACCGGAACCGAGGCCATCTCGATGGGCTACGAACGCATTCGCCTGGGACTCGCCGAACGCATGCTCTGCGGCGGAGCCGAAGCCGCAAGTCACTATATCTGGGCGGGCTTCGACTCGATGCGGGTCTTGTCTCGCAAGTACAACGACGAGCCCGAAAAGGCGTCTCGGCCCATGAGTGCAAGTGCCGCGGGTTTCGTACCCGGCTCGGGAGCCGGGGTCGTGTTGCTCGAGAGCCTCGAAAGTGCGGAAGCGCGGGGCGCCGAGGTCTTCGCCGAGATACTCGGTTCTGCAGTCAATTGCGGGGGCCACCGTGGTGGCGGCAGTATGACGGCGCCCAACCCCGAAAGCGTCCGGCGCTGCATTCGAGCCGCACTCGCCGATTCGAAGATCGACGGCAGTCAGGTGGACGCGATCAACGGTCACCTCACCGCAACCGGGGCAGATCCGAAGGAGATGGCGTCCTGGTCTCGGGGACTCTCGCGAGCACCTGACGACTTTCCGATGATCACCGCGACCAAGTCCCTGATAGGTCACGCGCTCGGAGCCGCTGGAGGCATCGAATCCGTCGCCTCGATTTTGATGTTGAAAGGCGGTTTTCTGCAGCCGGCGATCAACTGCGAAGACGTGCACCCAGAAATTCAGCCCTTCGCAGCGTCCATTCCGCACCAGGGCGGTGAAATGTCCAATCTCGAAATCTTGGTCAAAGCGGGCTTCGGGTTCGGAGACGTCAATGCATGTCTGATTCTCAAGAAATGGCACGACTGAAATCCGGCACAGGGTCTGGAGTGTTGTTCCTTTTCAAGTAATTGTTGTTTACAAGTAATGTTACAAGCATGATGACAAGCAGTTTCAAAGGGGGAAATCATGGAGCAGTCGGAAGTACTTGAAGGCGTGGTGAAAATCCTGACGCCGTGGGTGAAGAACCAGGATGCGCTTGCCGCAGTCTCGATGGATACGAACATCCTCGAAGACCTGAAGGTGAACTCTGCAAGGCTGGTGGATGTCGTGATCGCGTTTGAGGACGAGTTCAACATCGAAATCGACGACGAAGACGTCGATACCGTGAATACGGTCGGCGACGCGGTAAACCTGATCGTCTCCAAGCTGAACTGAAATATTCTCGGCCAGGGGGGTACCGAGTGAGTAACTCGACGCCACCAAGCGTTCCTCGCCAAATTCGCATTCGACACGCGGTCCAACGAGAAATCGGGCGACTGATCGGTCCGCTTTGGATTCCGCCGTTTGTATTCATGCTGCGGTTCGTGATGGGCTATCGGATCGCCGACGTCAGCGCTCTGCGGGCTGAATACCGGAGACTGAGGGAGGAGTCCGACGCTCCTCTTTTGATCTGCCCCAATCATTTGACGTTGATTGATTCGATGATCATCTCCTGGGCGATCGTGCCGTGGTGGCGCTATGCGGTGCATTTTGACGAACTTCCCTGGAACACCCCGGAGCGAAAGAACTTTGCCCGGACGGGCCTCACACGGATTCTGGTCTTCATCGCGAAGTGTATTCCGATTTCTCGCGGCGGCGAGCGGTCAGCAGTCGCGATCGTGCTCGCTCGCGTGATCCATCTACTCAACCGCGGCGAGGTCGCGATGTTGTTTCCGGAAGGCGGAAGAAGTCGCAGTGGTCGAGTCACTTCCGATTCGATCGCCTGGGGTGTGGGGCGCATCATCGCCGCGGCTCCGGGTTGCCGAGTGCTTTGTATTTACATGCGGGGAGACACCCAGGAGTCATGGGGCAGCGTCCCCAACATGGGAGATCGTATTTCCATCAGCATGGAATGTTTCGAACCGAAGTCCGACAGCAAGGGTGCCCGGCGTTCGCGAGATCTTGCTTCCCAGGTAGTGACCCGGCTTTCAAAAATGGAAGAGGCCTATTTCGATGGTCGGAAATGACATCGTAGATCTTCGCGACCCCGATTCAGATGCAACCAGCTATCGGAGCCGGTTCGACGAGCGGGTGTTCAGTCCGAGCGAACGTCGGTCGATCGACCGCGCACCCTCGTCCGAACACCAACGGTGGCGCTTATGGGCCGCCAAGGAAGCGAGCTACAAGCTCGTGCGCAAGTACGACAGCTCGACCGTATTCTCGCCGCGAGCATTTGCGGTGGACTGCGATGAAGACAACACGACGAACCCCGCCCAGGTACCAACCCAGGTACAACACGACAAGCTGACCTGCTTTGTCGAGTTTGATGAGACACCAGAGCGCATTCACGCCATCGCGGTGCCGGCGCCCAACGACTTCGCCCTTGTGCTCTGGGGCATTGATACAATCGACTCGGCGGCGACGTCCGACTGCGAAAGCAGGGCGGTACGCGATCTGGCCTGCGACGCGATCTCTCGACGTTTCGATTACTCGCGGGATCAGCTCGAAATTCGCAAAACTGCGCATCGGATACCGAGGCTCTATTATCGCCAGGGGCAGCTAGATCTCAGCGTCTCGCTTTCTCACCACGGCAGCTGGCTTGCCTTTGCGTGTTGCACAGGAGAAGGTCGCGGTGCCTGAATTCCGAAGACTCGCCATCGTCAATCGCGGAGAAGCTGCGCTCCGGTGCATTCGCGCCGTGAAGAGTCTGCGCCTGCAAGAGGGAATCGAACTAGAGGTCATCGCCCTCTATACCGAGCCCGATCGAGATGCACCCTTTGTGCGACAGGCCGATCGCGCCTACGCGTTGTCGAACAACGCGGGGGCTGTGGCGGCCTATCTGGACCACGACGGCCTGATTGCGGCGCTCAAACGTGTCGAAGCCGACGCGGTATGGCCCGGTTGGGGTTTCGTCGCCGAATCTCCGGAATTCGTTGATCGCGTCACCGAAGCGGGCATGGTTTTTCTCGGCCCGACATCTCTGGCGATGCGAGAGTTGGGAGACAAGATCACTTCAAAGCGTCTCGCCGAAGAAGCGGGGGTCCCCGTCTCGCCCTGGAGCGGCGGTGTGCTCAGCGACGAAAACGATGCCCTCGAACATGCGAAGCGAATCGGCTTCCCAGTCGTGATCAAGGCGACTGCGGGTGGCGGTGGGCGTGGCATTCGCATGGTAGATCGCGAAGAAGACATCGCCGAAGCCTTCCGTTCCGCGGCCTCTGAGGCCAAAGGTGCGTTTGGTGACGACCGGCTCTTCTTGGAGAAGAAGATCGAGGACGGTCGCCATATCGAAGTGCAGATCGTCGCAGATCTTCACCGCAACGTCATTGCGGTGGGGTCTCGCGACTGCTCGGTCCAGCGGCGCCATCAGAAAGTGCTCGAAGAAGCACCGCCCCCGGATCTCTCCGCAAAGGTTCGCAAGGAAATCGAGCGGGCTGCGGTGCATCTCGTCACGCATGTTTCCTATTCGGGGGTCGGAACCGTAGAGTTCTTGCTCGCGGGAGATAAGTTTTTCTTTCTCGAGGTGAACCCTCGCTTGCAGGTCGAACACGGGATCACCGAAGAGATCACCGGCATTGATCTGGTGCAGCTTCAGATCAAGATCGCTCGGGGAGAATCGATCAAGTCGCTCGTGATTGCCGAGCGCGGCGTCGCGATCGAAGCCCGCTTGTGCGCGGAAGATCCAGACCAGGGTTTCCTGCCGTCACCGGGAAAGATCGTTCGCTTCGAGCCTCCGATGGGTTCGGGGCTGCGGATCGATTCCGGCGTGGTTGCCGGCAGTACGGTTCCACCCGACTTTGATTCGCTGGTGACCAAGGTGATCGCGGTCGGGAAAGATCGCGACGATGCCCGCGCGCGCCTCGTCTGCGCGCTGTTGGACATGGAGTTGGTGATCCAGGGGGGCGCGACCAATCGGGGTTACCTGCTGGAACTCCTGGACAGCAAGGCGTATCGCGCCGGTGCGGTCGATACCGGCTGGCTCGACCGCCGCGGCCAAGAGGCAGAGGAAACATTCGAGGGTGACCAGGATCCCCTGGCTCAGGATTCACTGGTCGTGGCCGCAATCCTGGCCTACCAGCGCCGCCGCGCCGCCGCTCGACTCAACTTCTATTCAGACGTATCGCGCATTTCCCCCGAGCGAATTCCGGCATCCCGGGGTCAACAGATCGACGTGAGTTGTGACGGTGAGAGTTATCGCGCCATGGTCTATGCCACCGGCGCCTGGCGCTATCGGGTCCACCTCGATGGACGTGTGGTCGGTGCCTACATGCGCGAAGAGGGAGACAACCGCGCGCGACTCGAGATCGACGATCGCGTGCGTCGTATTCTCTACGACGCTTCGGATCTGAGACTGCGAATCGAGATCGACGGTCACCCCTTTCGCTACGACTGGCAGACCGCCGGACAAGTGCTCGCGGGAACGCCGGCCATGGTGGTCTCCATCCAGGTGGTCGAAGGCGATGAGGTCAAGGCGGGTGACGCGCTGGGACTGGTCGAAGCCATGAAGATGGAGATCGGTTTCCAGGCACCGGTCTCGGGTGTGGTAACCGAAGTCAGAGTTCGCCCCGGCCAGCAGGTGAGCGCTGGCGATGTCCTGCTGGTAATCGATCCCACGAATGGCGATGGCGAAACGGAAACAAAGAGCCGACGCGCCACCCTGCCCGAGCAGATCGACCCGCTCGCCCTGCTCTTCAGGCGGCTAGACGAAAAGCCTCTGGGTGAACCGGATTTGATCACCGCCGATCACGCCGACCGTACCTCGCGCAAGGCCGCGATCCAGGCGGTGCTCGAAGAGGTCCGGCGTGTCGTGCTCGGATTTGACGCGAACCCCGCGCGCAGCGAAAGCCTGGTCGCGTTGCTCGAGGCGCCAATCCCAGAGGGAGTTTCGAAGGGATTCCTCGAGCAGATGTCGAAGATCCGCTACGCGTTGGCGACCTTCGTCGATACCGAAGAAATGTTCATCACCGCGCCACGGGCATCACTGTCCGGGGATTTCGGGCCTTCGAACGCGGCGCGCTTCCGCATGTTCATCCGCAGATTGCGGGCGTCTGGAGCGGGTATCGCCGAGGAGTTCCTCGATCTTCTGCGCCGCGCTCTCGAACACTACGGAGTCCATCAACTCGACCCCAGTGACGCACTCGAACGCGCGGTGTTGCGTCTGTTTGCCTCTCAAGTCGAGACCGAGCTGCGCCTGCGACTGGTTCTGGCGGTGATCCGACAATTGATCGCGTTGTCGGAAGCGGGCATCGACTTCGAAAAGGATCCCCAGCTCTCGGGGGCACTCATTCGAATTACCCGCATGCGGGGTCGCCTCTCCGATACGCTTTCTGACGCCGCTCTCGAAGCCAACTACGTGTTGTTCGACAAGCGCGAGGTCGAGCGCCAGGCCGACCAGCGTTCGAAAGATCTCGAAGCGTTTTTGCGCAAGAGTGAAACCGGGCCCGTCGAGCCCTCGGCCAATGTCATGCTCGAAGTCGCGGCGGCGGCCAAACGTGTATTCGATCGGGTGGGGAACTGGATCACGGCAGCGGATCCGAGCTTACGTGAGATCGCCCTGGCGGCCCACGTGCAGCGGGTCTACTCGCCGGCGGTTCCAATCAATCGCAGCTTTCTGAAGTCCGACGGTTTTCGCGTCTTGTGCTTCGAATACCCGGACATCGGTTTGGTGTTCGCGGGTTCGTCCGTCGATGACGACGATCCGATCGCGGTCATCGAGGCGCTGCAGGCCGCAACCCGGCGAGTGCTTGCAAAATCCAAGAAGTCCATGGCGTATTCGATCGAATTCATGGCTTCGCTTTCGGACAAAAACGAAATCGAAAACCTGGTCAAGCGCGTGGTTGCATACGTGGACAAGGTCGAGATGCCCTGTCGGTTGACTTTGGGATTGATCCACGACACAGGGCACGACATCTTCAAAACTTTTGAGTCCAGTAACGGAGCGGGTTACGTGTTGAATCCCCGCTATCTCGATCTGCATCCGGAAACGGCGATCCGCATCAACCTCGATCGCCTGAAAAACTTTGATCTCGACCGTCTACACAGCGAGGAGGGGATCTACACCTTCTATGGCCGAGCTCGAGACGAAGAAGGAGACGAGCGGATCTTCGTGCTCGCCGACGCACGGGATCGCGCTCCCGGGGTCACGCCCGACGTTGAAGATCGCATCCCCGCCTTCGTCCGGGTCTTTCATCGGGCCGCCCGCAGCTTGCGCACGGTGCTACAGACTCGCGATCCCCGGCGCCGTCTGCAGTGGAATCGCATTGCGGTTTCCGTGACACCCGCGATCTTCCTCGATCGCGAGACCGCGGCGCGTCTGGCTCGACGTCTGCTGCCCGCGACCCGGCATCTCGGCCTCGAGAAGGTCACGGTCCGTTTGAGTGTGCTCGATCGCGACACCCCCGACAGGGACGCGATACCGATCGAGATCGTATTCACCGACACGGGGCCGCAGATGGAAATTTCCTGGCGCGAACCCCACGACGAGCCATTGCTGCCCGCCGGTGACTACGAACGCAAAGTGGTGAGCGCGCGCCGGCGTCGACAAATTTTCCCGTATGAAATCATCAGCATGCTGACTTCGGATGTGCGAGGCGTCTCGGACGAAGTCCCTGAGGATGTCCCTCATCCCCGCCGTCGAAATAAAACAATCTCGAGCACTTCCCGGGGCAGCTTTGAAGAGTACGAGCTCGACCCACGGTCGGAGGCACCCAAGGCCGTGGCGGTCGTGCGCCCTCCGGGTCAGAACGTCTCCGCGGTGGTGTTTGGGGTGATCTCGACCCCCACCGACAAGATGCCAGAGGGGATGAAGCGAGTCCTTGTGCTTTCGGATCCAACCCGCGGCATGGGAGCACTTGCGGTCGGCGAGTGTGACCGACTCGTTGCCGCCCTCGACCTCGCCAATGATCTGAATGTTCCGCTCGAATGGGTGCCGGTTTCGAGCGGGGCCAAGATCGCGATGGACAGTGGAACCGAGAACCTCGACGCCACTGCCCGGGTGGTCCGTCGCATTGTCCAGTTCACCCAGGGTGGCGGTGAGATCAACCTCATCGTCCAGGGGATAAACATCGGAGCCCAGAGCTATTTCGATGCGCTGGCAACCATGTTGATGAATACGCGCGGCGCGCTCATCATGACGCCGAGATCGGCGATGGTGTTGACCGGTCGCGCGGCCCTCGAGGCGGCGGGCTCGGTTTCGGCGGAAGACGAAGAAGCGATCGGGGGCTTCGAACGCATCATGGGCCCCAATGGTCAGGCGCAGTACTACGCGCGCAACCTCGCCGACGCATACCTGACGTTGTTCGAGTACTACCGCTATAGCTACATCGCGCCGGGAGAAACGCGCGTTCGCCCATTCCCCACCAACGATCCAACAGAGCGATCAGTCTGCGAGTTCCCGTTGACACCCGAAGAAGGGTTCGACTTCAAGACGGTCGGCGAAATCTTCGACGACAAGACCAATCCCGGTCGCAAGCGGCCCTTCGATATGCGCTCGGTCATGGCGTCGGTGATCGACCAGGACGGAGGTCATCTCGAACGTTGGCGCCAGATGGTCGGGGCGGAGACCGCAATCGTCTGGGATGCCCATCTGGGCGGCATTTCGATCACGATGATCGGAATTGAAAGCCACAGCATTCCCCGGGATGGCTACCGACCGTTTGACGGACCCGAAGCCTGGACCGGTGGAACCCTGTTCCCCTTGTCCTCCAAGAAAGTCGCCCGGGCCATCAGAGCCGCGAGCGGCCGGCGGCCTGTGGTGATGCTCGCCAATTTGTCGGGTTTCGATGGCTCTCCCGAATCGCTGCGCAAACTACAACTCGAATACGGCGCCGAAATCGCGAGCGCGGTCGTCAATTTCGAGGGCCCAATCCTCTTCCAGGTCATCTCGCGCTACCACGGTGGCGCCTACGTGGTTTTCTCTCAGGAGCTCAACGATTCGCTGCGCGCGTTCGCACTCTCTGGATCCTATGCGTCGGTGATCGGCGGGGGACCCGCGGCCAAGGTGGTGTTCGCGCGCGATGTTCGAGTGCGTACCCTCGCGGACGAGCGCGTCGTGCGTTGCGAGCGTGTGCTGCGGCGCGATGGGACCCAGCAGGCCCGCGAGGCGCTCAATGCGATGATTGCGGACGTCACCCTGGAGAAGCAAGCCGCGATCGCCGCCGAATTTGACGAAATCCACAGCGTTGAGCGCGCCCGAGATGTGGGTTCGCTCGAACGCATCATCGAACCGAGCGCGATGCGAGAAACACTGATTCGCGAACTACAGAGCATGCTCGACTAGCACGCTCGATGATCTTCTTGAGGATCGAAACCATGTCCGCACACCAGACCGGTCGCGCAGGCGACATCATTCTCCTCGAGGGCATCGAGATTCCATGCTCGCTCGGCGTGACCGAGGCAGAACGGAAGATGCGCCGGCCGGTACGACTGGATCTCGAACTCGGCTTCGATCTCAGCGGCGCCGGCCGCACGGACGATCTCACAAAAACCATCGACTACGGAGAAATTTACGAAGTGGTGGCCAAGGTCGTGGGCGGTCCAGATCATCAGCTCGTCGAAGCACTGGGCGAGCGAATCGCGGATGCGCTGTTTGAAAGCTTTCCGATCGACAGCGTGCGATTGACAGTGAGAAAGTCGAAGCCGATCGCCGGTGTGCTCGACTGGGGGGGAATTCGGATCACCCGACTTCGCAATCCCCAAGAACGTTGACCATACTGGGTGCCGTAGTTCCGTCCATTCCCCTCGGTACCAGCAGGGAGCGCGGTTCATGCGCGAGTTTTTCGATCGTGCGCTCGGGGTCGCGCTTCGCGCACTCTTGATCGGAATCGGCAACCTGCCGCCGAGAGTCGCGCGCGAGTCGTGCGCCGCCCTGGCTTCTTTCTATGCGCGCCTTGGCGGCCCGAGGATTGCGATCGCGCGGATCAACCTGGCGCTTGCCTTTCCGGACAAGAGCGGCGAGACCCGCGATCGGATCTTGCTCGAGAGCTTCGCAAACCTCGGGCGTAGCTTCGCCGAAGTTTGCCTGATGCACGCAGACAAGACCGGCGCGTTGTTCGACCTGGTTTCGATCGAGGGCCGCAAGAATCTCGCGCTGGCACAAGAGCGCTCGGGCCAGCCCGGCGCCTTGATCGTCACGGCCCATTTTGGCTCGTGGGAGTTCTGCGCCGCGGCACTCGCGCATCAAGGGCTTCCCGTGAGCGCGGTGCAACATGGATTCAAAAACCCGCATCTCGACAAGATCGTCACGGATTGGCGTCAACGGGCCGGGCTCGAAACGATCAGCATGGGGGGTGCTTCGCTCGGACTATTCCGTGCGCTGGCCCGTGGGCGCTACGTCGCGCTCTTAATGGATCAAAACGCAAGCGAGGAGGAAGGGGTGCTGGCGGACTTCTTC